>JAFDCW010000741.1:1335-4371 GCA_019312705.1 Deltaproteobacteria bacterium | reverse complement strand
GTAGGGGGGCTACGTCGCGTCGGATGTGAACGAAAACAGTACGGGGGGGGAATGGCGCGAAGAGACGGACGGGGCCGGGGCTCGGGGGAGCTGCAAGGAGGCGCACTGACTTCATTCGAGCCGAGTGCATTTGTAGAAATGGATTCGGCGCCGGAGGGCGAACCCGCTTTGGTACTGCGCGCGCTGCGCCGGGCGCGGGTCGAACGCGCCGAGAGCGAAGAGCGTTTTCGTTGCATCGCCGACAACATCGAGGAGGTCTTCTATCAAGTCGGTCCGGGGCACGACGTGCTCTACGTCAGCCCAGCCTACGAGACGGTTTACGGACGGCCCATCGCGGACGTTTACCGCGACTCGCCGCAATGGCTCGACGCGGTACACTCCCAGGATGCCCACGTCGTCGAGGAGGCGCGGCGGAAGATTCGTCCGGGCGAACCCCTCGACATCGAGTATCGAATCCTCTGGCCGGATGGGACGGTGCGCTGGGTCCGGGACCGCGCCTATGTCGCTACCGGCAAGGGGGCCGGGACCGTCGGGGTCGTGCGGGACATCACCGATGAGCGTGAGCTCCAGGAGGAGCTCGCGCACGCGCACAAGATGGAGGCGGTAGGAGTGCTGGCGAGCAGCGTCGCCCACGACTTTGGCAACCTTCTGCACGGCATCATGGGGGGGACCTCGATGGCGCTTTCCCCGGACACGCCACCCGAGCGCGCCCGCGTCTACCAACAGCACGTGCTCGAGGCGTGCCGTCGCGGGGCGGCATTGGTGGCCCAGCTGATGTCGTTCGGTCACAAACGGCGCTTGAATCCGTCACCGATGTCTCTCGACGCGTTCCTCGACGATTCGTCGGAGCTCATTGATCGGCTCCTCGGCGAGCACATCGAGATCGAGGTCGAGCCGGGGGCCCCCCACGCCGTGCTCCTCGCGGACCCGGTTCAGATTGAGCAAATCCTGCTGAACCTCGCGGCGAATGCCCGGGCGGCGATGCCGACCGGCGGAACGCTGGCGGTTTCGACGCACGATGTAGAGCTTCCGGAGGGTCGGGGCAAGCCCGCGGGGAACTACGTTCGTTTGATCGTTCGGGACAGCGGCGCGGGCATGGACAACGCGACCATGGCTCGAATCTTCGATCCGTTCTTCACGACCAAGGAGATCGGCAACGGGACCGGCCTCGGGCTCTCTACAGCTCTCGACACGGTGCGTAGCCTGGGCGGCTTTCTCGAGGTGCACAGTGAGGTTGGGCGCGGCACGGCGTTCATGATCGACTTCCCTCGGCTCGAAGGAGGCTCCGTTCGCCGAGAGCGCCGGTCCCGGGCGCGCATCCGCTTCAGAGGCATGGCGCTGCTCATCGAAGACGACGGGCTCGTGCGCATTACCGTCCGCCACTATCTCGAGGAGTTGGGCTTCGTCACGATCGCGGTGGACAACGCGGATGACGCTCTTGAACACGCGGAGCTCCACCGGGACGAACTCAACCTCGTCGTTTGTGACGTCACGCTTCCCGGAGAAAACGGCCCGAGTCTCGTTGCGCGCATGAAGGAACGCCACGGGAACCGTTTCCCGACCCTTTTCATCACGGCCCAGTCCCCCTGGGATCTCGTAGACCAGGGCATCGTCGACGCGAGGGCACCCCTTCTGGGCAAACCCTTCGAGCGCGACGCCCTCGCGGTGAAGCTCCGGGAGATTCTCCCCCCGTCTCTTCGTCGGCGTCCGTCCTACGTGGCTATACCGATACCCGAGGCTGCCGAGCCCATTACGGGGCGTCATCGCAGCGCGCGTCTGCACGTGATGATCGTCGAAGACAACCTGGGGGCTCGCCTGGCGCTAGGGGATCATCTCACGGACCTCGGGTATGCGGTCTCGGCTTTCGGGCGGCCCATCGATGCTCTCGATGTCGCGCCCACGGCGCCGCCCATCGATGTTCTTCTGGTGGACCTCGGCCTCCCCGGCATGTCGGGCGATGAGCTGGCGGGACGCCTTCGCGCAAGCCAGCCGTCGCTGCGTGTCGTCTACATGTCCGCGGCGCACAATCTCCCGGACGGCCTCGATGGCCCGTGCCTCAAGAAGCCCTTCGACCTGGACCGGGTGGCGACGGTGGTCCGTGCGGCCTTGGACGAGGCCGCCACCGCGGCCTCGGCCTAACCGAATGGCGGAAGTCCTCAGGCGAGGATGGCGGGAGCCTCGTGCTCCACGCTGGCCGCCAAATCCTCTTCGGCAGTCTCGAACTCGTCGTCCATCGAGGGGCCCGCCTCGCGGGCGAATACTCCGGAGACGGTTGGCATGGCTCCGGGGAATGATGAGACGCGGACGCGCATTTTGACGGGCTCCCACGCAAAGTCGGGCGCCATGTGCATCGGCACGAGCATCTCATCGAGCGGTCGTTGGCGTCCCGCCCCCATGTGATCCTGTGCGTCGAGGGCAACCTCCGTCACCTTCCCTTCGGCAGCCTGCTTTCCGTCCGCGCACAGGCCCACGATGATGACCGGGAGAAACATGACGATGAACGGCGCCATGACCAATGCCAGGGGCGCAAAGAGTCCCAGCACGTGCACCATCGCCACTGCGGCGCTAGCCAGCACTAGGGGCGCCGCGACGACGGCTATGCCGCAGCGCGCGGTCCGGGACATCACCGGCGACGCCAGAGTCTGGGCCGAGACCGAGGGCGGCATGCCTTCGAAGCGCAGCGCCCGGACAATCTTCGGCAGTTCGAGGCGTACCCGGACTTCTCCGGCGTCGTCCTTCAGGTCCACGACAGACCAGCCCTCGTCCGCTAGGCGCAGGAGTTCTCTCGACAAGGCTGTTTGTCCCGCGAATTCCGAATCCTCTCGCGACGTCGTGCACCCCGCACACGGGCCAGCCTGGCCAAGTGGGCAGACCGTGAGTACGCCGATGCCGGTGCCCTTTTCGTCCCGGACGCTGGGACAAGAGCATCCGCGCCACTCTTCGCCCCCCATCTGGCGCATGCGCAGCGCGTGCTCACCCGCCCGGAGAAGATATGGAACGCGGGATGTCCAACGCAGTGGGCTTCTCGCCCCGTAC
>JAFDCW010000741.1:0-1311 GCA_019312705.1 Deltaproteobacteria bacterium | reverse complement strand
CTCCCCCGCACCCCGGACTGACGAGGTGCCACCGATGAACAAGCACCAGTCGTACCAAGTGGCTTGCTGCGCGCGCTGCAGGGGGAAGTGCGTTGCGAGCCTTGCATGCACCGCAAAGGGTTACGGTCGCGTAACAGTCCAGGGCACCGGTCGTACGGCTTCGAAACGCGGTTGACCGCCCGCCGGGGAGACCACCTCGAGGTCAGGTCGGCTGTGCGGCGCCCCAGTAGTTGAAGTTGAGCACCCGGGGGCCGGGTAGGTAGATCGTTTCGAGGGACGCGAAGCTGAACCCCGCGGACTCGATGAGACCCGGGATGTTGCGGTCGAGGTGGCACCCGCCGCCGCACCGGGTCCAGTAGGGGTCGAGGCGCCGTTGCCACCGTGCCACCTCTTCGTCCGGGGCGAGGCCGTGCTCTGCGAAGAGCAACCTGCCGTCGGGACGGAGTACGCGCCGCGCTTCCCGGAGGGCGCCTTCGATGTCGGGGATGGAGCAGAGGGAGAACGTGACGACAACGGTGTCGATGCTCCCCGCGTCGACGGATAGGTTTTCTGCGGTGCCCTGGACGAGGCTGACGGGGAAGGAGAGCTCGCGGGCGACGACCCCGGCCTTGGCGAGCAGCTGCGGCGACGGGTCGATGCCCGTCACAGATTCCGTCTGGGCACCGTCGTAGTGCGAAAAGTTGAGCCCAGACCCGACGCCGAGCTCGAGGACCCGTCCCCGGGCCTGAGGAACGACCTTTGCGCGCTGCCGCGCCACGGGCCGGGCAGCACAGGCCCATTCGATGAGACGTGGCACGACGAAGCGTTCCCAGGGGGACATGGGGAGAGCCTACACCGCGGAGGTCCATGGGTTCGGGAACCCGGGCGATTGCGCCTCGCGGGGGCAGCTGATATGGCCGCTGCGATGGCCGAACACCCACAGCCCCCGAGTGAGGCGACGGGCCCAGGTGAGGAGGGAGTCGCTGGTGACCTCGACGCCGCGCCTACGGTCATCACGGCTGCCCCTTTGCCGCGCGGCCGAGTGCTTGCCGTATCCGGGGCCAAGGGCGGGGTGGGCAAGAGTATCGTTGCCGCCAACCTGGCTATCTACCTCGCGTCCCTAGGCCGCCGGGTCATCCTGGTGGACGCCGACTCCGAGGGTGCGAGCTTGCACACCGTGCTCGGAGTGTCGCGGCCGGCGCCCTCTGCGCGCCAAGCTCTTGGTTGGGGCGCAGAAGGCGCCGGCCGACCCGCCGAGGGTGGAGGGCCGGTGCTCGTCGAGACGGCGATCCCCTCTCTCTCGCTCCTCCACGGCGGCATCGACGAGCCGGT
>JAFDCW010000740.1 GCA_019312705.1 Deltaproteobacteria bacterium | reverse complement strand
TCCGGACCTTCTTCGCGATGCTCACGAGCACATTCAAGTCCTATGTGATCGCGCTGATGGTGATCGCCCCCCTCATGATCATCCTGATCGGCGATATCCGACTCGGGCTCCTCAGCCTGATCCCCAACCTGGCCCCGATCGTCATGGGGATGGCACTGATGTCGGCGCTCGGAATCCACTTCGACATGATGACGATGATGGTCGGAACGATCGCGATCGGCGTCGCGGTCGACGACACCATTCACTTCATGCACGGCTTTCGTCGGAGCTACGACCACTGCGGCGACGCTCGTCGGAGCTACGACCACTGCGGCGACGCCACCGCCGCGGTGCAGGAGACGCTTCTCTCGACCGGACGCGCCCTCGTGATTACTTCTCTCGTCCTGAGCGCCGGCTTCTTCGTGCAGATGAGCGGGGGCCTGGTCGGCGTGAGAAACTCTGGTCTGATCACGGGGTTCATGATCCTGGCCGCCCTTGCGGCAGACCTGATTCTCTCGCCCGCGATCGTCACCCTCGCAGTGCGTTACCGCGAAAGGGCCAGAGACAACGTCGCGGCGAAGCTCGGCCGGTAACCGGCGTCGACGGGGCGGTGAGCCCCTGGCCCGATCAATCGTCGTCGTTTGCCAGACGAACGATGCCCAGCTCACCGTCGAGTACGACGCGGTCGCCGGTCTTGAACACGCGGGTGCCGATGCGGGTGTTCACGACCGCGGGGAGTCCGTATTCGCGTGCCACCACCGCCCCATGTGAAACGGCGCGCCCGATATCGGTGACCAGACCCGAGATGAGGCTGAAGTAGGGGGTCCAGCCGACGTCGGTAATCGGTGCGATGAGGATCTCGCCGCGCTCGAGTCCTTCGGCCTCTTCGAGGCTGCGCACGATGCGCGCCATCCCGACGACGCGCCCGCGGCTCACGGGGGCGCCGCGCACTATGCCCTCTGAATCGGCGACCTCGAGGTCGAGGCAGAGTCGCGGCGGTTCTCCCTGGAAGACGTCCGGGAACTCGTAGCTCTCTTGCTGCGCGAAGGCTTCGCGGCGTGCGAGGGCGGTCGCCGCGAGGCCTGCCTCGGCGCTGCGAGTGAGCCGCCCGAGTTCCTCGTGGGTGAGGAAGAAGACCGCGTCGCGATCCGGCAGGAGTCCCTCCCTCACGAGGTGTTTCGCCAAGCCGCGGTAGGCCTCCTTGAAGCTCGTGGTCACGGCCACGAGGCCCGACTTCGTCTCTTCGCGGGAGCGGACCGCCTGGCGCGCCATGCGGGTGAGGAGGGCTGTGGCACGGCCGACCTTCGGCGTCGGTGCCCGATCGGGGCGCTGGGGCTTCGTACTTCCCGCTACGCGCTGGCGCAGGGGAACCTGCAGCGACCGGATCAGCGGGATGGGGTCTTCGCGCCACTCGGGCTGGCGCAACTCGAGTTCCTTGATGGCGCGGTGGCCGTGACGCTGCAGGTAGCGCTCGAACTCGTGACGCGCCTCGCCGGCTTCCGGGGAGCGGATCCATTCGAGCGCCGCTTCGGGTTCGGCGTGGGTGAAGGCCGCGTCGGCATTGGGATGGGGGGCGATCCGTTCCTGGATGCGCTCGGCGCCGGCGATGATGTCGGCGCTCTCGATATCGTCGGCTCCGGCAAGCAGCGCCGCCACGGCGGCGTGGTCGGCCTCGGATGCGTCGTTGCCCCCGGCCATCACCCCGAGCAGCGTTGGCGTGAGGACACCCGAGCTGGCCGAGGAAATCAGGTGGTAGTGCATCGCGTCGTAGATGAAGTGAAAGCGGCGATCGATCTCCTGCCAGGCGGCCGCGGCGGTGTCGGATTCGGGGAAGTGCAGCTCGGCTATCAGGCGACGCATTTCGCGACGCGCCTTGGGTTGGCTGAAGAGGTAGCCGAGGTACCTCACGCCGTTGGCGAAGCGGCGCAGGCGGGGCGGCGGGTCGCTCCCGCGAATCGTGAACTCGGTGATGGGTCGTCCGCAAATAGAGAGCGCCAACTGCTCGGCGCTGGAGCCGAGCGCATGGGTCGCCGTCTCGCTCATGGTGCTGAGGTTGAGGAAGAGGTGGCCGGAATTCATGATGAGGAAGCGCATGTTCGGCGACACCGTGTCTTGAATGCCGACCTGCACGTGCATCATCTGCATCCCGACATCGATGCTGCGCGCGGTGAAGGAGTAGGAGAGGGGGGTGCATGCGCCGGGGAACATCTCGCCGACATTGCAGCGCGTGTAGATATGGGTCGGGTCGGTGAGCGGTGTATCGAGTTCGTTCGGGTCCGGCGGCAGATGCGTGATGGGCCGCGCCTGCAGCCAGTGGATCTCGTCCTGCGCATCGACGGCCCATTCGAGGTCGAGGGGGCAGCCTTCCGCCGCTTCGGTCGAGAGGGCCGAGGCCAAGAGCTTCTGCCGTGCGGCTTCGCTGAGAATCGGTGTCTCGCCCTCGAGTTCGGCTTCGCGGGTGGCCCCGCTGCGATCGAGCACGTAGTGGTCCGGGGAGGCGTGCCCGCTGACGAGTGCCTCCCCGAGGCCCTCGACGGCATCGATCACGATGCGGTCGCGGCGCCCCGTGACGGGGTCGGCGGTGAAGAGCACCCCGGCACTCGCGGCGGGAGCCATGTTCTGAACCACCACCGACATGGCGTGAGGGACGTCGTCGCCCGCGCTCTGTTCTTGAACGACATCGCGATAGACATTCGCTCGGCTGCTCTTGAGCGAGGCGAGGCACGCATCGATCGCCGCGCGCAGGGCAGGGGTGCCGGTGACGTCGAGGATCGTCTCGTATTGACCGGCGAAGCTCGCATCCGCCGAGTCCTCCCCCAACGCAGAAGAGCGCACCGCAACCGCATTCCCGCCGAGCTCCGCGTAGCGGGCCTCGAGATCCTCCGGCAAGTGTCCGGGGGTCGCGCCGACGACCACGAAGGCCCGGGGCACACGCAAGCCGAGCCGGACGAGTTTGGCGAGCCCTTCGGCCTTGCCGCCCACGGGCGCGTCGCCGAGGGCGTCGAGTGTCAGAATGCAGGGCTTCGTCATGGTCAGGGTCCGGCCGGCTTCGGAACTTAGCTCCTCCTTCTATCTATTCCGCATTTCTCGCTGCGCACGCCGAGGCCGCGAGGAAATCTGATTAGCATACAAATTTGTACTGTGATACAGATTCTTGCCTCTCTGCCAACCGCTGGGAGTCAAAGGATGTTTATGGCTTCTCCGGAGATTCAGCCGGCGGGATCGACGCGTCGAGAGAGGCGCCGCCTCGAGGTTTCCAGGCGCGTTCTCGAGGCAGCCGAGGCGCTGTTCGTCGAGAAGGGATTCGACGAGACGACCGTGGCCGAGATCTGCGAAGCCGCGGACGTCGCCT
>JAFDCW010000100.1 GCA_019312705.1 Deltaproteobacteria bacterium | reverse complement strand
GCACCTTGGACGCGGCGAAGAGGGTATCGCCGGCGACGACCCCCGCCGGGTGGGCGCCTGCGTCGTAGCCCAGGTCCCAGATGACGTTTCCGGAAACGTCCCGGCTCGCAAGGTTCGCAACGAAGCCGAAGACCAGGCCGCCGTAGACGACCCGGGTGCCGGTGAAGCTATTGCCCTCGGTGCAGTAGACCTCATCGAAGTGGATGGGGTGGCTGTTACGCATCAGCAGGGTGAGCTGCATGTGCTCGGACTCGCCGACGGTCTTGCCCACCTGGTGGCAGAGCACGTCGTTCTCGGCGAAGTCCTCGAAGAAGCCGGCGAAGCCGCCGCGGCGTACGGGGCGCTCGCCGAGGCCACCGCGCATCGCTTCGGGCAGCCGCGGGATGTCGCCGAGGTCCGGGGCGGAGGCGTGGGTCGGCCGGTCCACCGGGCGCCCGACGACGGCCCCGGCGCGGACCAGGGCCTTGCGCTCGAAGGTACACACCGGGGCGCCGGCCTGGTTGCTGACGACGGTCACGACGTGCACGACGCCCTTGTCGCCCTTCGATGACAGCTTCTTGCCCAAGACCGTCGACGCCGCCGTGACGGTATCGCCGACTTCGCAGGCGTTCGGGAAGCGCACGTCGATGTAGGCGAGGTGGGCGATGGCCTGTTCGGACACGTCGTGGACCGAAAACGACAAGCCCAGGTTGAGCAGCAGGAGCGGATGCACCGGCCGGGCTTTCAGACCGAGCTGCCTCGCGAAGGCGTCCGACGCGTAGGTCGGCGTCGCATCGAGGAACGATGCCTGAAAGAGGGCGAGGGTGCCGCCATCGACGGTGACCTCCCAGGGGTGCACGTAGGTCGCCCCGACCTCGAAGTCGTCGAGCTTCCGCCCATAGAGGGGTTTGCGCGTCGTCATGATTTCTCCGCGTAGAGGGCATCGCCCATCGTCATGATTTTTCCAAGAGGCGCCGGGCTACGACGTGGGCCTGAATCTCGTTGGCGCCCTCGAAGATCGAGAGGACCCGGGCGTCCACGAGCAATCGGCTCGCGGTGTACTCCTCGGCGTAGCCATTGCCGCCGTGGATCTGCACGTTGGCGTCGGCGGCCTCCCAGGCGGCCCGAGTCGCGAGCAGCTTCGCCATGCCCGCCTCGAGGTCGCAGCGGTCCCCGGAGTCCTTGCGCCGGGCGGCGTGGAAGGCGAGCTGTCGTGCCGCCATCGTGCGCGCCACCATGCGACCGATCTTCCGGCCAACCCGGGGGAACTCGAAGATCGGTCGACCAAACTGCGCGCGGTCCATGGCGTAGAGCATCGCGTCGTCGAGGGCGGCCTGGGCCAGGCCCACGCCCCGGGCGGCGGTCTGGATGCGGGCGCTCTCGAAGGTGCGCATCAGCTGCTTGAACCCCGCCCCCTCCTCGCCGCCGAGGAGGGCGCTCCCGGGTACGGTGAAGCCATCGAAAGAGAGTTCGTACTCCTTCATGCCGCGGTAGCCGATGACTGGAATCTCAGTGCCCGTCAGCCCTTCATCGACAAACTCTGCCTCGCCGGGGGCCGGGGACAGGCGCGTCTTTTCCGCCAAGAACATCGACAGTCCAGCGTACCCGCGCTCTTCCGGGTTGGTGCGCGCGAGGACCGTCATCAGGTCCGCGCGCACGGCGTGGGTGATCCACGTCTTGGCGCCGCTGAGGCGGTAACTGCCGTCCGCGTCCTTGTCGGCGCGGGTGGTGATGTGGGCGAGGTCCGAACCGTGGTTGGGCTCAGTGAAGACGGCGGTCGAGAGCACCTCGCCGCTAGCGAGGCGCGGCAGCCAGGTCTTCTTCTGCTCTTCGGTGCCGCCGCCCATGATCAGCTCGGCGGCGATCTCTGCCCGGGTACCGAGGCTTCCGACCCCGATGTAGCCTCGGGAGAGTTCCTCCGTTACGACGCACATCGCGACCTTGGACATGCCGAGGCCGTCGTACTCTTCGGGGATCGTCAGTCCGAAGACCCCGAGCTCGCTCATCTGGGTGACGAGCTTCATCGGAATCAGCTCGTCTTTTCGGTGGATGTCTTGAGCGAGGGGGATCACCTCGGCGTCGACGAACTTCGCGAACTGCTTCTGAACTTCGTCGAGCATGGGGTCGCCCATGCCTCTATTGGCCTGGCCGTCGTCGCGGGCCCGGCGCGCGATGTCGAGGTAGGCGTCCCCCCCTCCGTGCTCCGCAATGAAGGCGCGGACCTCGTCCCCGCGGATCGTCTTGGCGACGTCGTCGTCGGTGAGACCCAACTCCCCGAGGCTGACGGTTTCGCAGGGGCCCAGGTCGATGCCGCCCGCCAGGGTCCGAGCCACCTCGGCGACGTAGGCATTTGCGATGCCCTCTGCCTGGTCGCCGCCAACTTGCTCGGCCCAGGCCGAAAGCTGCCGACACGCCTCGAGTTCGGTAGCGAGGTACGCCAATCCGTGGCCTGCGAGCTGGGCCTCGTTGAGTTTTTTTCCGCTTGGCCGGTCCCCCTCGAGGACGCGTTCGCGCACCTCATCGAGGGCCCGCGCGTAGAGCGCTTGGATGGCTTCGATGACGTTTTTCATAAGTCTTCCTTACCAGGTATGCACGAGGTCGTCCTCGGTCCATATTGACGAATTAACTTCCCCGGTGGCGCCTCGTGGCTAGTTAGTCAGGCGTGCCGGCACATGTTTCCGTTGGAGATCTGATGGCAGACCGAGACCGACCGTGGATCATGCGTACCTACGCCGGCCATTCCTCGGCCAAGGCGTCGAACGCGCTCTACCGTACGAACCTCGACAAGGGGCAGACTGGCCTCTCGGTCGCCTTCGATCTGCCGACACAAACCGGGTACGACCCAGACCACGCCCTCGCCCGCGGTGAGGTCGGCAAGGTCGGCGTTCCGGTCGCCCATCTGGGGCACGTACGCGCGCTCTTCGACGGCATCCCCCTCGAGCGCATGAATACGTCCCTGACCATCAACGCCACAGCGCCCTGGCTTCTCGCGCTCTACCTCGCCCACGCCGAGGAACGCGGCATCGACGCCGGCGCTCTAGCGGGGACGACGCAGAATGACGTCCTGAAAGAGTACCTCTCCCGCGGAACCTACATCTTCCCGCCCGTCGCCTCGATGCGACTGACGACCGACGTCATCACCCACACGGTGGCCCAGGTGCCGCGGTGGAACCCGATCAACATCTGCAGCTACCACCTCCAGGAAGCCGGGGCGACGCCGGTTCAGGAGCTCGCCTATGCCCTAGCCAGCGCCATCGCAGTTCTCGACGCGGTCAAAGAGACGGGACGTGTCAGCGAGGACGACTTCGGCCGGGTCGTCGGGCGTATTAGTTTCTTCGTCAACGCGGGCATCCGCTTCGTCGATGAGCTGTGCAAGATGCGCGCTTTCGTCGAGCTGTGGGACCGCATCACTCGGGATCGCTACGGCGTCACGGACCCGAAGCATCGCCGCTTCCGCTACGGCATCCAGGTCAACTCCCTCGGCCTCACGGAGCAGCAGCCCGAAAACAACATCGTACGCATCGTCCTCGAGATGCTCGCGGTCACCCTCAGCAAGGACGCCCGGGCCCGGGCCGTTCAGCTCCCAGCCTGGAACGAGGCGCTCGGCTTGCCGCGGCCCTGGGACCAGCAGTGGAGCCTCCGGGCCCAGCAGATCCTCGCCTACGAGACCGACCTCCTCGAACATGGGGACCTCTTCGAGGGCAGCGTCGTCGTCACCAAGCGCACCGAAGACCTCATCGACGCCGCCTGGGCCGAAGTCCAAGAGGTGCTGCGCCGCGGGGGGGCCGTGGCCGCCATCGATGCGGGTTACGTGAAGCAGCGCTTGGTCGAGTCGAACGCCGCGCGGCTCAACGCCATCGAGAAAGGCGATCAGGTCGTCGTCGGTGTGAACCGGTACATCGAGTCCGAGCCGTCTCCGTTGACCGAAAATCTCGACGCGGCGATCCTCGTCGTCGATCCCGAGGTCGAAGTTGCGCTGCTCGCCGACCTCGACGCGTGGCGCGGTGCGCGAGACTCGGCTGCCGTCGCCGAGGCCCTCGCGGACCTCACCGCGGTGGCCATTTCAGGTGACAACATCATGCCGGCGTCCATCGCGGCGGCCCACGCTGGCGTCACCACCGGTGAATGGGCGGGGGCTCTGCGCAGCGTCTTCGGCGAGTACCGGGCCCCGACCGGCGTCGCCGGGGCTAGCGTCACCCGGGCCGGCGACGATGAGCGGGTCAACGCCATACGCGCCGAGGTCAGCGAGCTCGCCGAGGTCCTCGGCCGCCGGCCGCGCATCCTGGTCGGCAAACCCGGCCTCGATGGGCACAGCAACGGCGCCGAGCAAATCGCGATCAAGGCCCGAGACGTCGGATTCGACGTCGTCTACGAGGGCATTCGGGTCACGCCGGAGCAGCTCGTCGCGTCGGCCCTCGAAGAGGGCGTGCACCTCGTCGGCCTGAGCGTGCTGAGTGGCTCCCACGCTTCCCTCGTCCCGGAGGTCGTCGATGCCCTCCGCGCAGCGGGCCTCGGCGCGGTGCCCGTCGTCGTCGGCGGCATCATCCCCGAGGCCGACGCGAAGGCCCTCCAAGAGGCCGGCGTCGCGGCGGTCTTCACGCCCAAGGACTTCGAACTCGATCGAATCATGGAGTCCCTCGTCGGCATCGTGCGCGACGCGGGCAGCTGAACCGTGGCCGACGACTTCAGCGCTGGGGTCCTCGCCGGCGACAAGGCAGCGGTCGCGAGGGCCCTGAACCTCGTGGAAGACCGCCGGCCGGAGGCCCGGGAGACCGTCTCGGCGCTGCTCGATGCGCTGGGCGAGGCCCCCGGGAGGCGCGGCGGGGGCGGTCACCGGATTGGCATCACCGGACCTCCGGGGGTGGGCAAGAGCACGCTCTGCGCCGCCCTGGGCCGACACCTTCGTGCCGGCGGTCGTCGGGTGGGCGTCGTCGCCGTCGACCCGTCGAGCGTGCGCAGCGGCGGGGCGTTGCTCGGGGATCGGGCGCGCATGACCTTCGACCCTCAGGACGAAGGCTACTTTGTCCGTTCGCTCTCGACCGGCGGCGAACCCGGCGGCCTCTCTTGGGCGGCGAACGCCGCGGTGCGGGTTCTCGGCGCGGCCTACGATGTGGTCCTCGTCGAGACCACCGGCGTCGGCCAGACCGAGACCGACATCGTAAACGTCGCCGACACCGTCGTCTTCGTCGTCCAACCCGGCTCTGGGGATGCACTTCAGTTCTTGAAGGCGGGCATCATGGAGATCCCGGACCTCTTCGTCGTCAACAAGTCCGACCTCGGGGCCCTCGCGGACCGGGCCCAGGCCGACCTCTCGGCTGCCCTTCACGCCCTGGGTGCGGCCGGCGTCGGTGATAGGACGACGCCAGTCCTCGCAGTGAGCTCCCTCGACGACAAAGGCTTTGATGCCTTGATGGCGGCTCTGGATCAACACGCCGGAACGCTTGGCTTTGACGGTATCGCGGCCCGCCGAGCCCAGGGCGCCCGCGCCTGGACGCGCCGCCTCCTGATGCGTCGCTACGGAGAACTAGGCATCGTCACCCTCGGCGGAATCCTAGACCTCGACGCCCGCATCATCGCCGAACTGGCGGGAGGAGCCAGCCCCCCCGCCATCGCCGCCGTCCTAGGCGCCGAGATCGAGCAAGCCCTTCGCAATGGCTAGCGGTGGTTGGCGGGGACGGAGTTAACTAGTTGGCTCCGTCCCCAAAATCAGCTGAGGGTCTCTGTCCAGTCGGCTTCTTTGAAGCCGATCAGGGCGACGCCGTCGCCGAGGAGGAGGGGCCGTTTGATCAACTTGCCGTCGGCGGCGAGGGCGGTGAAGGCCTCGTCGTCGGTCATCTCGGGGAGCTTCGCCTTGAAGCCTCCCTGGCGGTAGGACTGCCCCGAGGTATTGAAGAGTTTGGTGACGGGCACGCCGGCGAGCTTCTGAGCCTTCCTCAGCGTGGCCTTCGACGGGGGAGCGGTCACGATGTCGATCGACTCGTGGTCGATTCCGTTGGCGGCGAGCCACTTGGTCGCCTTCCGGCAGGTGCTGCACTTCGCATACTGGTAGATTTTCGTCTTTGCCACGGCGGATGTCTTATCACGCCCCGAGGTCAGAGGTCCGGCGCCTTCAATAGAGGAAGGTCGTGCCCGCGCGGACTGTCGGTGCCGGCCCGGTGTCCGTCACCCTCGAGTCGAAGCCGGCGTCGATCTGCATGCGCGGGAGGACCAGGTAGGTGAGGCCGCCTCCGACGACAACCGCGGTCTCGTGGCGATCTGTCGACTTCACGTACCCTTGCATGTACAGCGAGAGCCGGTCCGTCGTCGCGGCCATGAACGCCAAGCCCGCGAGGCCCGCGGGGAAGCGCTCCGTCTCCATGGTCACGTCGTCATAGGTCGCTCTGACCCGGCCGGTCCCGTTTGCCGTGACCGTCAACCAGTTCGTGAGCGCGTAGTCGATGATGAGTTCGAACGAGGGCACCGCCTCGGGGGCCCCGAAGCCGTCCGTCGCCGTGGGCAGTCGAATCTCGAGGATGGTGGCGATCGCGAGGCCCGGGATTGGTGAACCGCCGAGCTTCGTACCGACCCGAAGCGTCTCGATCCCGAAGTCCGTGCCCGCCGTGTCGTCGAAGCGGAATACGGCGTTCATGCCCCCGAGGCGCACCTCGAGCCAGGGTAGGGCGCCGAGGCGGAGAGAGGCGTTGGGCAGGTCGAGGACGAGGTTGTCGGCGAAGGTCACCGCAACCCCGAGTTCGGTTGTGAGGCGGCCCGCCGGGGAGGTGCCGGTGGTGCTTGCGAAGGTAGGCCGGTCCGACGTGAGCTCGGCGCCGCCGTCGGGTCCCTGGGCCTTCGCCGGCCGGCCCGTCACGAGCACGGCCAGGACCGCCAAGACAGCCAGCGTGGCCGGGACGGTCGGCGATGCGAAGGGGCGAGGCACGAGGGAAGCTACCCTCTAGCCCGTCTCTTTGGCCAAATAGAGCAGGTCGCCACCGACCGCGGCTCCTTCGTTGGGCAAGATGGCCCAGCGCGTCTTCTCCAGTCGGAAGTCGATGGTGCCGTCGGTGCCGACGAGCTCCCCCGCGTCGAGACGCTCCATGCCCGAGAGTGGCCGGGCAAAGCGAAAGGCCCGGCTCGGCTTCTTGAGGATCTCTTCGACCTCGAGCTCGATGACCTCGGTGAGCGCCGGCTCGATCCCTTCGAGGGCCCCGACGTAGCGTAGAAATCGCTCGGTGATGGCGAGGGCCCGGGCGTTGGTCTGCGGGTCGTGGTGCTGGCCGCACTCGACGGAGATGCCCGGCATCTGGCGACGCTGGAGGACGCCGATGGTCACCTTCGGAGAGAGCTCGCCCCAGGAGTGCACCACGAACCCGACGCCCAGGCGTTTGGCGATTTCGAGTGATTTCGGCACGGCGTTGACGATGCCGAAGGCCGGTGTCTCGTTGCTCGCCGAGTGCAGATCCAAGAGCACGTCGACGTCTTCGAGGACCGGCCGGAGGGCGAAGGCGCGACGGTGCTCCGAGGTCCACTGATCCTCGGGCAGGGTCCGGACCCAGTCGAAGTCGAGGATGCGGTTGATGTCGGCGCCGCCCTCGGTGGACCGGATGCCGAGGGCGCTCGCCTCGGGGTTGCCGTGGATGAGCACCATGGTCCCGACCCCGAGGGCGAGCTCTCCGGCTTCGCCTCGCCGCAACAGGTCCCGGATGGCCTCGACGCCGCACTCCTCGTCCCCGTGCACCGAGCCGAGCACGCCAACGTGGGGGCGCGGGAGGGCCGGGTCTCGGCTCAAATAGGTGACGCCGGGGATGTCCGGATTCGGGGACGTGTGACCGGGGGACATGGCCCCAAGGCTATAGTCCCGCGAAGCCGTCGGGGCCAGCGGTGGCCTCGTCGAGGATCTGGGTCGTATTGTCGAAGTGAGACTGGGCCTCTGCCTCCGACGCTCCGTAGGCCGTGACCCCGAGCTTGCCGAACTGTGAGAGGGCCCCGAGGAGGTGGAAGACCGCGCCGTCGTCGGTCCACGGTCGGTAGTGGAGTCCGTGCACCGCCGCGATGTCGAGGGCGTCTTCGACCGAGAGGCCCCGATAGGTCGGTGCCGAGAGCGTATCGGTGCACACGTAGAAGCGCGGCTGGCCGAGGCCGCTCAAGAAGAGCCCGGTCTTCGGGTCGTAGCTGCCCGCGTTGAGCATCTTCATGATCATCAAGGGGTGGGTCGTCCCGCTCATGCGCAGGTTGATCTCGATGGCGACCCGGTCCCAGGTGCCTGGCGCTTCCGGTCGCTCGACGGCCATGAAATCAACCGCGACGCGCCCGAGCACGCCGCGCTCGGTCAATACCCGGCCGACCTTCAAGGCGTCCGATTGGATCTCCATCCGGTACTCGTCGTCGGCGGGGAAGCGCGCGCCGGCGTAGGTCTGACCGTCCGGGCCGCCGAGGATCTGGTCGTGGGTGCTCACGCACTCGAGTTCGCCCCGGGGGTCGATGCGCAGCTGTCCGCTCGGGCTGCGCACGTTCTTTCCCTCGACGAAGGCCTCGACGATGCCGCCCATCTCGGCGAACTCGTCGCGAAACGGCTCCCACGAGGTCGTCGTGCACGCGAAGCGCATCCGGGGAAGCTCTTGAAGGATTCGATCGACGCGTCCCCCCCGGGAGGCAGCGTCCGGCGCACCCGGGGCGACGGCGCCCAACGGCCCGAGGTCGAGGACGGCGTTGCCCTCGCCGCTGAAGCCGTGGTCCTTCTTGACCACCACCTTCGTGGTCTGGAGCGCTTCTTCCCAGATGTCCGCGACGGCGTTGGCGATCTCCCCGGGGCTCTTCACCCCTTCGGTGCCGATGGGCATGGGCACCCCGGCCTCCCGGAATACCCGCCGCGAACCGCTCTTCGTCCCCAGCTCGAGGTGCGCTGGGTCGACGCCGTAGAGGGGGATGCCGAGGCGCACGGCGAGGGTGCGCTCGAGGCGCGAGACCGTGAAGCACGACATGTGGGCGCGGTCCGGGTCGATGGCCCGGAGGATTCGGCGCATCAGCCGGGGGCGTTCGAGGATCTTCGCCGTTAGGGGCCGGGGCGAGCTGTCGTAGGTCGAGAGCAGGGTCAGGCGGTCGCGGACGTGGGAGGCGCTGATGCCGCGGACCATGGCGACGAAGTAGTCGATCATCGCCGGGTGGATGGGCTGGCTGGTGACGTAGACCAAGCGCGCCCGCGGGTGGCGCAGGAGCATCAGGGTGAAGAGCATGCGCTCCTCGTAGTGGTTCACGCCGGCGATGGTGCTCATCGCGAGGCCCTCGA
>JAFDCW010000739.1 GCA_019312705.1 Deltaproteobacteria bacterium | reverse complement strand
CTGGATGGCGAGCAGCGGCACGATGTCGAGGCCGGTGACCCGGAGCAGGAGCGCCTGGACGATGAAGACGCCGAGCATGCCTCCGAGGAGGATCTTGATCAGGGGCGTCAGGGGAGGCGCGCGAAACACAGCGTCCGATGTAAGGCTTCGCGGTGTACGAATCAACCTTCTGACAGGAAACCGGGTCCGGAAACGAAAGCAGCGCGCCCTTTGAGGGGCGCGCCGCAGTCCGAGTCATTGTCGGCGTTCAGCTACATCTGATTGTAGAAGCAGTTGTACGCGTCCGAAGCGCCATCGTAGACGAGCATGGTGTGGGTGCCCTGCCATTTGAGCGTGCGGTCCGCCGACTCGGCGTCGACGTAGAGCTGATACTGCCCGGGGGCGAGGCCCTCGAAGACGATCTCGTCGCCGCGGGCGGCGCAGGACTCGGTGCCACTGAGGCCGGCAACCGGAGTGCCCGTCGAGTCATTCAAGGCCCAATCGATGGTGTCGACCCCAGCGACGCCGCAGGCGGCGTGGGCATCGGAGCCCAGGGCGTCCTCCCAGTTCATGGTGACCGTCAGCGTCGGGATCGCGGCCTCGAAGGGCGCGGTCATGAGGTTGTAGTGGTCTACCGCGCCGACGGTCAGGGTGAACTCCGACTCGAAGGACGCGACGGTGGTACCGGCGGAGTCGAGGGCGGCGATGCTCGTCAAGTAGTCGCCTGCGGCGAGGAGAGCCATGGGCCGGGAATCGTACGCGCCGTCACTGCACGGAGCCATCGCGACGGTGATGCCGCTCGTATAGGTCGTGTCGTTCACGTCGAAGAAGTTCATCTGGATGGTGGCGATGCCTGCCGAGGCGCAGTTCGTCGCGTCACCGGCGATGCCGTTGATGGTCCAGGTCGCGCCCAGCGTGCCGACGTCGCCGATGGGGTTGAAGCCCGGGGTGCCCGTCACGACGAAGTCGGCGGTGGCGAGGATGGCGTGGGTGACCGAGAAGTCAGCCACGTCGAGCAGGATCATCGGGCCCCGGCCCAGCTCCGCGCCCGAACTCGAGAGAGCGACCCACTGGGTCTGGTAGCGGCCGTGGTCGAGGACCGGATCCGGGAAGGTCGTGAAGCTGCCCGCACTGCACGCAAAGCGGAAGTCGTTGTACTCATACGCTATGCCGCCGTCGTAGAAGACGAGCTGTACGTCACTGATCCCGGCATTGGAGCAGCTGGTCGCGTCGGCGATGCCGCCGTTGATCGTCCAGTCGCCCTCGAGGGACACGTCGTTCCCTCGCGGGTCGAAGTCGAGCGTGAGTGTGCAGCCGGTCATGGTCATGGCTGCGGCCACGAGTGCGCCGACGATGAGCTGGTTCCGCTTCATGAGTCCTCCATAAGTGGGCTTCACCCACAAGCAATCACCAAAAGATGCCCCTCGGGTTGGGCCGGTGCGTCAGTGACGCGCGGCTGCGCCGGGAGATTCACCAGATTATTCCCCCCAGGCCGATCCACACAACAAGCGGCGCGATTCTTTGGCAATCGGTGCGTTATCCCACACCCGATCCGGCGCGATCTCAGCCGAAGGCCGCGTCCATCAGGCGCCCGTGCTCGATCACGTGGGCGGCCTTGCTGCCCGTCGCCGGGCTCGCGCTCTCTTCGCGGCTGGCGCATCGCAGCGTTCGACCGAGCATCGGACCGTAGCGGGCGTTGACGAAGAACCAGGGCCCCATGTTCCAGGGCTCTTCCTGGCACCACAGGAGCTCGGCGTCGCCGTAGGGCGCGACGGCGGCCCGGAGGTCTTCGGGGCGCATCGGGTAGAGCTGCTCGATGCGCACGATCGCGATGTCGTCGATCTCTCGCTCGGCCCGGGCGTCGACGAGGTCGTAGTAGACCTTGCCGGAGCAGAGGATGACCCGGCGAGTCTTGTCGGGGTCCGTCGTCTCGTCGCCGATGATGCGCATGAAGCTGCCCTCGGCGAGGTCGCTGAGGGTCGACCGGGCCTTCGGGCTGCGCAGCAAGCTCTTCGGCGACATCACCACCAGGGGCTTGCGCCACGGCCGCACGACCTGCCGCCTCAGGCAGTGGAAGATCTGCGCCGGCGTCGTGAGGTTCACGATCTGCATGTTGTCCTCGGCGCACATGTCGAGGAAACGCTCGAGGCGCGCCGAGCTGTGCTCCGGGCCTTGGCCCTCGAAGCCGTGCGGCAGGAGCATGGTGAGGCCGCTGAGGCGGTGCCACTTGTCTTCGGAGCTCGATATGAATTGGTCGATGATCACCTGGGCGCCGTTGGCGAAGTCGCCGAACTGCGCCTCCCAGACCACCAGCGCGTCCGGGGAGTCGAGGCTGTAGCCGAACTCGAAGCCGAGGACACCAGCCTCGGAGAGCGGGCTGTCGAAGACGGTGAAGGTCCCCTGGCCCTCTTCGAGGTGTTCGAGGGGTACGCGGCGCTCCCCCGTGTTCATGTCGTAGATCGCCGCGTGGCGGTGGGAGAAGGTCCCGCGCCGGGAGTCCTGGCCGGTGAGGCGTATCCGGGCGCCCTCGGTCAGCAGGGTCGCGTAGGCGAGGACCTCCGCCGTGCCCCAGTCGAAGGGCTTGCCTAGGAGGGCCTGCTTGATGCGGGTCTCGTAGAGGCGCCGGATCTTCTTGTGGGCTGCGAAGCCTTCCGGGATGGCGTTCGCGGCCTCCATCAGTCGCTCGAGACGCGGCAGGGGCACGCTCGTATCGACACAGGGCACGTCGGCGTCGGCGCCCGCCATGTACGGCGACCAGAGCCCCTCCATGGCGTTCACGTCGGTCCGGTAGCTGCCGCTGCGCGTCTCCTGGAGTGCCGCTTCGAGCTCGAATCGGCGCCGCTCCCGGATCTCTTCGGCCTCCCCCGCGGTGATCTTCCCCGTCGAGACTAACTTGTCGACGTAGACCTCCCGGACGGTGCGCTTGGCGTCGACGGCGCGGTACATCTCGGGCTGGGTGAAGCGCGGCTCGTCGCCCTCGTTGTGCCCGTACTTTCGGTAGCCGAAGAGGTCGATGATGACGTCTTTGTGGAAGCGCCGGCGGAACTCGGTGGCGAGCTCGACGACGGTGG
>JAFDCW010000738.1:737-3797 GCA_019312705.1 Deltaproteobacteria bacterium | reverse complement strand
GTCGACGCCGTCGCCCCCGGGGACGCGCTCTTCGTGCGCACCGATGTACGCTTCAGCCACGAGTACGTGACGCCGATGGCGGATTCCCTCTTCCAGGAGGGCCTCGGCAAAGACGCGAAGGTCACCGACCCGGAAAGCGTTTACACCTTCCGCGACCACCTCACCTACCTCGGCGACGTGATGAGCGAAGAGAAGCGCGCTCTCGGGCTCCTCGGCCACGCCGACGGCCTCGCGACGACCCAGGCGAGCTTCGCGAAGCGCCACGGGATCAAGCTCTACGGCGAGGTCGAGACCGGCGGGTCCGAGGCCATCTGCCACAACGCCGTCATCGAAGACCTCGCCCTCCCGGGCACCGTGGTTCTCGGAACCGACAGCCACACGTGCATGGCCGGAGTCCTCGGCTGCTTCGCCTTTGGTGCCGGTAGCACCGACATGGCCAACAGCTGGTTCACCAAGGACGTGCGCGTGAAGGTGCCAGAGACGGTGCGTTTCGTGCTGACCGGCGCCCTCGGGGACGGGATCTCGGCCAAGGACGTGATGCTTCACATCCTGAGCCAGCCCTTCTTCCGTACCTCGAAGGGCATCGGCAAAGTCCTCGAGTTTGCGGGCGAGGGCGTGACGAAGATGGGCCTCGACGAGCGGTCAACACTGACCAACATGGCGGTCGAGGCCGGCGGCTTCACGGGCATCATCGAGGCCGACGAAGTCGTCGTCGACTACATCCACGAGATGCGCGGGGTCCCGAAGGACGAGATCCGAGCCCGCATCGTGAAGTCGGACCCCGAGGCGCAGTACCTCGAGACGTTCGAGATCGATCTCGGCGAGGTGCCCTCGATGATCGCCACCCCCGGCGACCCGCGGAACGGCATCCCCCTCGGGCAGATAGACGGCAAGATTGAGATCGACATCGCCTACGGCGGCAGCTGCACCGGCGGCAAGAAGAGCGACATGGACATGTACGCGGGGGTGCTCCGCGAGGCCGACGCCCGGGGCCTCCGGGTCGCCGACGGCGTGCAGTGCTTCATCCAGTTCGGCAGCCAGCACATCCGCGAGTACGCAGAAGAACAAGGCTACGTCGCGCTCTTCGAGAAGGTGGGCGTCGAGGTCATCAACCCCAGCTGCGGGGCGTGCATCAACGCCGGGCCGGGTAAGTCCAATGGCAAAGACCAAGTCACGGTGAGCGCCCAGAACCGAAACTTCCCGGGTCGCAGTGGGCCGGGCAACGTCTACCTCGCGAGCCCCCTCACGGTCGTCGCGAGCGCCATCGCGGGCCACATCGTCGCCCCCGACGACCTCTTCGGCGACCGCTCCGCCGGCGCCGCAGCCCACGCCTGACGTTGATCTCCTCCGACGACTATCTGATCCGTCAGGTCGTTCAGCTCGTTGAGGCGGCGAGGCGGGGCGGAAACGCACGAGGAAAGGCCCGGCGGGCACACGGTGGCACAACCGAAAGTCTGCTTTCCGAGGAACTCTGCCTCCGCCCGTTGGCATCAAACCTGCTGGAGACCCTTCTGTCCGCTTAAGACGAAAGGTCCTCCCATGCGCCGCCACACCAGCCTATTCGCCCTCTTGATCCTGGCCCTCGCCATGACCCACGGCTGTGCCGCCGACAGCGAACCGAGCCGTGGAGGGACCGGAGGACCCTCTGGCGAGATAGGCACGGGCTCCTACGGAGGAGACGCCGACGGCATGGGCGCCCCGAGGAGCGGCCCGGCGGGCTCCGAAGGCCCTGGCACGCCTCCGGCTGCGGTCCCCGCCGAGGAGTGCGGCGAGGGCTGCACCGGCATCGAAGAAGTGCCCGCAGGTCAGCTCACGGCCGGCGAGTGGCGCGACCTCGACGACTGGGAGCTCTGGCTCTCCCTCGCCAGCAGCGAGGAATGGGGCGGCATGCAGGCCCACTGGGGCTATGAGACGACGCTCCGGGTGCCCGTCCGAGTGACGAACGCTGGCGCTGAGGTCATCGACGCCGCCGTCGAGCTCCGGGACGCGGCGGGGACCGCGGTCTTCTCGGCGCGCACCGACAGCCAGGGCCGGGCCGAGCTCTTCGCCTCGCTCTTCGCCGAAAACACGGGGCCCTACTCGGTCGTCGTCACCGCGGGCACCGCGACGGCCACGGTCACCGACGTGGACCCGGCCATCTTCCGTGAAATCCCCGTCGAACTCGCCGGCGCCCCGGCCGCGGGCATGCCGAACCTCGACCTGATGTTCGTCGTCGATACGACCGGCTCGATGGGCGACGAGCTCTGGTACATCCAGGCCGAGCTCGAAGACGTGATCGCCCGGGCCCGGGAAGAAGCCGCCCAAAACTTCGACCTGCGCCTCTCGATGAACTTCTACCGCGACGACGGCGACGACTACGTCGTGCGCTCGCAGCCCTTCGCCGACGACACCGCCCCAGGCCTCGTGGCCCTCGCGGCGGAGAGCGCCAACGGAGGCGGCGACTTCCCGGAGGCTGTCGACCAGGCCCTCGCCGACGCCATCAACGACCACACCTGGTCCGAGCACGCCACGGCGCGGCTGCTCTTCCTGGTCCTCGACGCCCCGCCCCACAACGACCAGGCGATGATGGCCAGGCTGCGCGACGCCAACCGCGCCGCCGCCGCCCAGGGCGTCAAAATCATCCCCGTCGCCGGGAGCGGAATCGACAAGGAGACCGAGTTCCTGATGCGTTTCCTCGCCGTCACCACCGGCGGGACTTACACCTTCCTGACCAACCACAGCGGCATCGGCGGCGACCACATCGAGCCGACCATCGGGCTCTTCAAGGTGTGGCTCTTGAACGACCTCTTGGTCGACATCATCAGCGACGAAATCAGCCCGAGCACTGCGGACTGATCGGCAGAAGCGCGGGCGCCGCCATCATTCGATTTCGTTCGCCACGAAGAAACCAGGAGCGCGATACATTTCGAGCCGGTCGTTGAGGCCGACCGAGAGCTCGAACAGGCTGTCGGAGCCATCGCCGTCGAGGTCGCCGGCGGCGCGGAACGAATAGATTTCACCGACGGTGACGTTGCCACAGACATCGCTGGACCCAACGATCTCGTACGAGAAATAGTGCGG
>JAFDCW010000738.1:0-707 GCA_019312705.1 Deltaproteobacteria bacterium | reverse complement strand
AGAGGCGCTTTCCGTGCCGAAATCGGTGAGGACCTTCGCGCCCTGGGGGGTGATCGCGGGCGTCGACGCAACCGCCGCGACGGTACATTTGCCAGAGCTTGCCCCAGCCACGCCCTCCCCGGTGCGCTCCTGGATGAAGTAGCTGGAGGCGCCCGTGTAGAGGGCCTTGATATTGCTCGTCGCCTCCGAGGTCTTGGACCGACGCACGTAGCTCGAGAACTGGGGCAGCGCGATGGCCGCCAGGATGCCGATGATGGCCACGACGATCATCAGCTCGATGAGCGTGAACCCTGCTCTCCTCGCCATGGGGTTTTTCATTCCTCGACTCCTCCCGACTCTAGCACCGGCGAGGCGGCGCGGTCGATTCTTCACAACTGCTGTATGGAGTCGGCCGGTCCCGTTCCCTTACGGATGGATGTACTGGATGTACAGCCCGTTCGACAGACTCGCCGTGTTGCAGCTGAACTGCAGCCCGTCGGCGCCGGGGCCATTGTTGATGCCGATGGTCGCGCCGAGTCCGTGGTCGTAGGTCGCGGTGCCGAAGGACGTCTCGTAGTAGCAGACCTGAACGTCCCCTGAGCCCTCGTTCAAGACCGAGGTGAAGACCGCGTTGGTGGGGCTGGACGAGTAGTGCTCGGTGTCCCAGCGCGTGACGAACTGCCGGTTCGGAGCGGTGCCGACGGTCTGGTACACGATGGAGCCACCGA
>JAFDCW010000737.1 GCA_019312705.1 Deltaproteobacteria bacterium | reverse complement strand
GCCGCCCCGTGGGTTCCCGTCGAGGAGGTCCGGGTCATCGTCAACGGACAGGTCGCCCGTACCTTCGCGGCGGAGTTGATGCATCCGAGCGATCCTTTCGGGGTAGACGGAGCTTTGCGCTTCGAGGGCGACCTCGCCCTGAGCGAAATTCTTCCGGCTGGTTCGGCCGATGCCTGGGTCGTCGTCGAGGCCGGGTCTGCCCTGCCGGTCGCCGGCGACCTCAATTGCGACGGCATCGTCGACACCGGGGACAACAACCGGGACGGCGAGGTGGACTACCGCGATGTCGACCGCAAAAGTGGGCTACGAGTTCCTCGCGGTGACCCCCGGCGGCTACCCGATGTCGTTCACGAACCCGCTGCTCTTCGACCGCGACGGCGACGGCTTCACCGGCCCCGGCCTCGGGGCGGTTCCATGACGCGAGACTGTCTCACGCTGCTCACCTCGCTCACGTTGGTTTTGGGCGTCTCGGTTGCCCATCCGGCCGTTGCGCAAAATCCATCGGATGCGCCGGATGCACCGGATACACCGAACCCGGACGGCCTCGACCCCTGCGCGACGGTGTCCCGCTCTCGGCCGATAGGCCCGCTCCAGGTTGGCAACCTCGACGGCATGCTCGCCGTCCCCCACCGCGCCTGCCCGCGCACCGAGCTCGCCGTCGGCGGCGACTTCTTGCTCGTGGCCGACTCCGCCGACCTCTACGGCAACCTCCGGGTCAACGGCCGAGTCCGGGGCAGCGCGGCCTTGCTCGACTCGAAGCTCGAGGCCTTTGTGTCCTGGGAGGCCATTCGCTACCAGACGATTCTCAGCGCGGTCTCGGCCGCTTACCTGGGCCTCGGCTACCTCTCGCTGGGGGTCAGCGGCCAGGTCTACGAGGAAGGCGGCGCCGTCGTCGCCGTGACCTCTCGCTTCGTCGCCCCGACCACCACCGGCCTCGACCAGGGGAGCTATCCCCTCGCCCTAGACGTAGGATTGACCGCAGCCTACCGACTCGGCCCGGCCTTGCGCCTTCATGGCTGGTTCACCCTCTTGGGATCCGTCGGCGCGGGCGGCCCGGCCGAACCGCGGGGCGGCGTGCGCCTTGGCGGCGGCCTCGACTGGGTCATGGCGCCCGCCGTCTCCGTGGTGGTCGAAGCGGTGACCGGGTTTGGTTACGCCGACGCGATCGATCTGCTCGCGGCGCAGCTCGGCATCCGGCTCGGCTTCGGCGACGAGGTCGGCCTCGAGCTCGCGCTCTCGCTACCCATCATCGCCCCCCGGGGCCTGACGACCGGGGCCCTGCCCATCACCACCGCCCTGATGGTCACCTGGCACTTGCCCTAGGGCCTTCACCTTCTTCGGCGCGTTCAGCCGCTATCCACCGTCCGTCGTGGTGTCGGTGCTCGCATCAGTGCTGGCGTCGGTGCTCGCATCGGTGCTGGCGTCGGTGCTGGCGTCGGTGCTCGCGTCGGTGCTCGCATCAGCACCCGTGTCGAATCCTGAGTCCATGGGCGGGGGCGGCGCTTCGAACACGCCTGAATCGTTGATGAAGCCGCTGTCCATGGGCGGGGGCGGCGCCTCGTAGACGCCGTCGTCATTACACGCGCCGGCGCTGCCGATCACGCCGATGGCGAGGGCAACCGCCGCGGCATGGCGGGGCCGGAGAGGTGAACGGGTGGACCGAACCGGAGCTGCGGTAGGCGAGGGGAGGCCGACCATCTCACGGGTCACCCGCGCGAGTTCCTCCCGCAAATCGCAGACGCGTTGCGTCAGGAGAGCGCGGCTCGCCCGCTCCTTCACGCGCAGCGCAGCGATGCGGCGCTGGAGCTTAGGCGATTTCTGGTCGGGGATCTCCGCGCAGTGCTCGATGAGCTCTTCGAAAATGTCGATGGTCGTGAGGTTCACCTCTTGCTGGACCTCGAGGAACTCGCGCACCAACGCGTCGACGTTTCGGCCGTCGTAGAAGTGCCCGTAGACCGCCATCAAGTGGTCGAGGCGGACGACTTGGCCCTGCAGATGCTGCTGACCCCAGCAACGGTCGCGCAAGACCTCTTTGGCAACCGCCCAGGCGCATGCCGTCGCCGGATCCGTGTAGGTGTATTCCCGCGCCAGGTAGTTTCCGCGGGCCCGGCCTGCGTCGATCATCCGCTGCTCGAGGGGCGTGCCCGCGTAGATTTCGGCGCGGCAGTAGCTCATCGGGTGGGCCGCGTGCGCTCGGGCGAACTCGAGGTCGTCGAGCATGGTCCTCGGCGTCGCCTCGGGGTGGAAGATGATGATGGTGTACTGGGTCGAGATGCCCAGGTCCTCACAGATCGAGAGTGCGCGATGCTCGTCCTCGACGGTCTGCCGGCGCCCGAGGGATTCGAGCCCCTTGGTGCTGCCCGACTCGATGCCGAGGAAGATGCGCACGAGGCCCATCTCCCGGAGGCGCAGCAGCACCTCTTCGTGCACATCCTGGGGGCGGCACTTGAGCACCAGGCCGACGTTGCGCACGCCCTCGGCGCGCATCGCGCGGTCAAACGCCTGGACGCGCTCGAGATTCTTGGTCACGGACGGCAAGAGAAAGTTGTCGTCGTGGAAGATGAACTGTCGCGCGCCGCGTTCGTGGTACATCCAGGCCATCTCTTCGACGACCTTCTCCGGTGCACGCTGCCGAAATCGCTTGCCCGGCACGAGGCGATGGAGCGTGGTGATGCAACAGTAGTCGCAAGCGCTCACGCACCCTCGGCTTCCCATCATGTAGGCAGACGGTACGCCCGCCACCAGGCGCGAGGGCCCGGTGCGATCTGGCCACGGCAGCTCGTCGAGGTCGGCGAGGATCCTCCGGGGGGGCGTCGCGAAGGTCTCGTCTCCGTCCCGGTAGACGATGCCCGGCACGGCGCGGAGCGCGTCGGGGCTGAGCTCGGCCAGGTCGGCCAGCTCGACGATCGTCCGCTCGCCTTCGTGCACGACGATGAGGTCGAGCTCGGGGTGATTCTCGAGGAGCTCCGTTGCAGCGCACGACACGTAGTGTCCCCCGGCGATCACCGGCCGCTCCGGCGCATCGGCCTTCAACCCCGCCGCGAGCGTGAGGTACTCGGGGGCGCGGATCTGAAAGCACATCGAGAGGCCGACGAGGTCGGCGTCCTTCGCCGCCTCGCGCACGGACGCTACGTCATCGGCGGTGTCGAAGGTGACGATGCGGGGCTCGTGACCGGCCGCGCTGAGAGAAGACGCCAGATATTGAAGGGACAGGTTTCCCTCCAGGTCCGGTCCAACCAGAAGTACTCGCATGCCGCTCTCCCCTTTTCGAGCCCCAGGGGTGGCAGGTATGCGCAGCGGCTCAGCGCGCAAATCCCGAAGAGTCCCGACTTGGCCCCGATTTCCGCCCCGAACGTT
>JAFDCW010000736.1 GCA_019312705.1 Deltaproteobacteria bacterium | reverse complement strand
GCTTGCGGCTGCGGGGGACCGAGAGGCGCTGCCAGCGCCGCAGCCGCTCCCAGGTGTCGCAGCTCGTATGGAGGTCGAGGAGCTCCACGGTCTCCGCCCCTGTGCTGCGATCGAGGGCTGTGAGCTCGGGTCCGAACGTGTGGGTCAAGTGCCGACGGAGGACCGCGGCCAAGTTTCCCTGGCCTTTCCGAATCCGCCGTGAGGCGTGCATGTTGGCGAGTGCAGCCCGGCGCACCGGCGCCACCGTCTCGAAGAGCTCGGCTCGTTGTGCGACCAGGCCGTCGATTCGTTCGGCGAGGGTTCCGGACGAGTCGAGCTTTGTGAGGTGCACAAGTTGGTGCCGCTGGTGCTCTGTCAGGGCCTCTGCGATCGCATCGTGGTCTTCGAAGTGGTGATAGATGGTCCGTGAGGTCATTCCCACCCGCTCGGCGATGTCGTCGATGGTGGGCGTGAGGTTGTCCTCGGCGTAGAGGCTGAGAAGGGCGTCGACCACGGCCTGGCGCGTTCGCTCGCCTCGGGCCACGCGGCCGTCGATGGGGATCGCGTTCATGCGGCCTCCAGGGTCGCGGCGAGTAGCGCGGCCATGCGCGCCAGTTCGTCGGCCGAGGCCGGGTCGCTCACCCGGTTGGCGGCCTCGTCCGGATCGCTGCCCAGGTCGAAGAGCTCGACCGCTTCGCCGGTGTCGGCGCTGAACGTGGCCCGCCATTCGCCGTCGGTGACCGCGTGCCAGGTCGTCAGGTCGGGGCGCATGCGGATCATGCTCACCGCACTGTCTCGACCACCACCGTCGGCGTCCGACACCAGCGGCACCAGCGATCGTGCCGGGGCACCGTCGAGAGGAGCGGCGGAGCCGGCGTCGAGCAGGGTGGCGGCGACGTCGAAGGCCTGGACCGGCGCCGTCTCGACCCGGGCGGCGGTCCCGCCGGGGGGACGCACGATGAGCGGCACGCGCACCGACGACCGGTAGAAGTTCATCTTGGCCATCACGCCGTGGTCGCCGAGCATTTCGCCGTGGTCGGCGCAGTAGATGATCCAGGTGTTGTCGAGCTGGCCTGATCGCTCGAGCTGGGCGAGCAGGTCGCCGACCCGCTGGTCGATGAGGGACACCATCGCGTAGTACTGGCGGGCGCCGGCGAGCACGAACTCGTCGGTCATCATGTGGCTCTGGGAGTGCTTGCGCATGAACATGAGCTGCTGGGCCCAAGCCTCGTTGTCGCTGGTTGGCTCCGCCGGTGCGGTGCGTTCGATCTGGGCGCCGGCGTAGTGGTCGGCCCAGATCGGGTCGCCGATCAGCGGCACGTGGGGTTGCACGAACGACAGGTGCATCATCCAGGGTCGGTCGCTCGACTGGCGGCCGATCCACTGCTGCGCTTCGTCGGCGAGGAAGCAGGTGAGGTCCAGCTCCTGGGGGAGGGGAGAGGTGACAGGGTTCCAGTGCCGGTCGCCGCCCCGGAAGTTGTCCCTGATCACGTCGCGATACGTCTCCAGCGCGCCCTGCTCGTCGAGGAAGCGCATGTACGGCGTCAGCTGATCGCCGACGTGGACGTAGCGGTCGAACTCCTCGACGACGTGGTCGAATCCGAAGCTTCCGATGAACTCCTCGCTCGGGGGAGGGGTGCCGGGCTCGGCTGTCATCGGCCACGAGTCGAAGTGGGTTTTGCCGACGGTGGCCGTCGTGTATCCGGCGTCCTGGAGGCGGCGAGGGAACGTGTCCCACTCCGGCAGGCAGTCGCCCGCGAAGTTGCCGAGCACGCCATGGTCGTTGGGATAGCGGCCGGTCAGCATCGAGGCGCGGGCCGGCTGACAGATCGGGCTTTCGGTCCACGCCTGGTCGAAGCGGACCCCCTCGGTGGCGATGCGGTCGAGATGGGGCGTGACTACGACGTCGTTGCCTGCCGAGCCCAAGACGTCGGCGCGGTGCTGGTCCGCGTAGATGAACAGCAGATTCGGCTGGTCGTTGCTCGGTTGGTCGGTCATTGCCCAACACCCTCCCACGAGATGATTCCCTGCTTGAGCCGGATGCCGCTTGACTTGTAGAGGCCCTTGCTCGGGTACGGGGCGATCTCCTTGGACCGAGCCCGACAGAGATCGGACTTGATGGCCCGGGCCCGCAGCACGGCAGGCTCGTCGTCGGGGCCGAGGGCCACGAGGTCGATGACGTGCATGGCGAGCTGTGGGTTTCCGTCAGCGGCGAGCGTCTCTGCTCGGGCGATGACGTCGTCGGGGTCGGCGATGGCGTCGAAGGTCGCCCGGGCGACGTCGGCCGGCGGCGACGGATGCAACGAGGTCGGGTTGCGGTCCCACCAGCCGCTCTCCTCGCGTACGAGATCACGCACGATGTAGTCGGGGCTGCCGTAGGCCCAACTCAGCCATGGGTAGTCGAGGAGCGCCGGCGGGTACTCGAGTTCAGCGAGAATTTCGCGTTCGTTCAAACCTCGGTTGAGGCGTTCGACCACCTCGGCGCGCAGCCAACGCAATGCCCGCACCGTGGTGGTCATCCGTTCGAGGTTGAGGTCTTCGCCGACGACGAAGTCACCGAACTCGATCACGAGGATCTCGGGGCGGAGTTCGATCAGTCGCTCGAGCGTGTCCGCCCAACGTGCCGTCAGTCGAAGCGAGCGCTGGGGCGTGCCGATGTTGGGGATGAACTCGGCGGGCACGGCCGCGCCAGTGAAGAGCGTGCGGGTATCGGGCAGCCACATGGCCAGTGCATCGTCGGTTTCCGACGGGACCCACAACAGTTCGATGCGGGGCGACTCACAGAGCACCATGTGGTCGTCGAACGTCTCCGTCGGCTCGACCCGCTGCGGGTCGAACCTCTTGGTGATGCCGGGGAACTGCATCTCGTTGAGGATCATCTGGTAGTCCTCGGTCTCGCGGTACCGCTCGTATCGGAGCGGCAGGTTGCGGTGGGCAATCAGCCGCGGGGCTGCGTCGCCCCGTGCGTCGTTGTGCGCGAGCCACTGAGGGACGCCGAAGTTGTAGCCAAAATGCCCGTGCGAGTAGCAGATCGCGATGACGGGCGAGTCAGTGACAGCCCGCAGCGCGCCGATCATCTCGTCGGTCTTCTG
>JAFDCW010000735.1 GCA_019312705.1 Deltaproteobacteria bacterium | reverse complement strand
CCCCTGACGCCCCTGATCAAGATCCTCCTCGGAGGCATGCTCGGCGTCTTCATCGTCCAGGCGCTCCTGCTCCGGGTCACCGGCCTCGACATCGTGCCGCTGCTCGCCATCCAGGGCGTCGGCATTGGCTCGGTCTGGCAGGTCGCCACTCACGTGCTCGCCATGCCCGTGACGAGCGACTCCCTGATGAGCCTGATGATCTCCCTGCTCTTCCTCTGGCTCATGGGCGCGCCCTTCGAAGAGCGCTTCGGCAAAGCAGAAACCCTCAAGCTGCTCGCCGTCGGCACGCTCTCGGCCGGCTTCGTCGGCGTCGTCGCCTCAGAGCTCCTCGGCGGTGCGGTCTTCGGCCCGGGCCCCTGGCTCGGGGTCTTGATCACGGGCTTCGCCGCGACCATCCCCCAGGGCGCTCAGCTCTCGTTCTTCGGCGTCATCCCGATGAAGCGAAACACGCTGATCTACATCATGGTCGCCTTCATCGTCATTTCGGCGCTGGCGAGCGGCAACTGGGCCGCGATGTTCGCGAGCCTCGCGTCCCTGGCCGGAGGCTGGCTCTACATGCGCTGGCGCCTCACCCCGCGCGCGCGGAAGCCCGAGCCACGCAGTAAGAACGGTGGCCGCGGGCGGGGAGGCTTCCGGGTCATCGAAGGGGGCCTCGGGCACCACGATGATGATGACGACGACGACCCTCACGATCCCGACAAGCCCCCGAAGTACCTCAATTGAGCCGTTACGCATCTCATCACCCCTGACCGAGGAGTCGGGCCCGGGGAACAACATCCGCCGGCCGTTCGTTGACCCGCGCAGCGGGTCCGGTGCGGGAGCACGTGGTACAACGCCCTCGTTCTTCGCATGCCAATGCTCTTTCGATCATCGACCGCCCGCGCCTTCCTTCTGTATTGCCTCTGGGTCGTCCTGGTGGGGGCCTCGGCGGCCGCGTGTGGTGACGACGCCCAGGTGCCCTTTGGCCTCGAGACCGCTGCGCCCGAGACGGCCCCCGGGGTCCCCGGCTACTCGCACCTCGTCTCGGACGCGCCCTTCGTGGCGACCGAAGGGTCGATATTCCCGGCGGGCACGCGCTCGGTGGCCATCGAAGGGGCGCCGCTCGAAACGGCGGGAGACATTCGCGCGCTCCTGACCGTCGACGTCGACGACGATGGTGACCGGGACGTGGTCCTCCTCGAGGTCACCGGGAGCGGCGCGCGCCTCGCTTTTGCGCGACGGGAACAATCGACCTTCGCCGCCCTGTCTCTTCTCGGTGGCCCCCTCGACAGCACCGAGGGCTGCGAGGTGACCGAAGTCTCCCTCGCCACCATCTCCCCCCGTTTTGCCTCCGCCCGCGTCGCTCGAAGCTGCCAAGGAGCCGATCAAGACAGCCCCGCGAGCCCAGAGACCCACGAGACCGGCGAGACCAACGAGACCGACGAGAGTCTGTGGGTCCTCTCCCTCGACGGGACCCCCCGGGTCCACGAGCAGGTGGCATTGCTCCCGGCGACGGGGCGAACCCCAGGAGCCGTCGAGGTGAGCCTCGCCGTCCACGACCAGGACGATGACGGCCTCCGGGACGTGGTCCTCGAAGTGCGCGTCACCCCTGAGACGGGCGGTGACCCGGCAGAGGCTTCGATCTCGTGGCTCGATCGACCGAGCGGCCTCGCCCGAGATACCGCGGAGCCCGAGGCGAGCCTGCACGCCCTCGGAGAATCCGCCATCGGCGCCCTCCGCGCAGACCGCGCCCAAGCTCGCACCGACGCGCACCGGGCCCTCGCCCTCTTTGGCGTGCTGTGTCGCGAAGGCGGAGGCCCGCGCCTGCGCTTCGGGACCTCCGACGGCCTCGCCTGCGGCCCATCCCTCGGAGCGGGGCGAGCCGCGGCGGCCCTGGCCACGGCCCTCGCTCGGGACGGCGAGGTCTTCGCCGCCATGGGCGCCTTCGAGCGCCTCAGCGAACACGGATACCGGGTGCCGCCCGGGGCGCAACGCCTGGCCGACCGCGCCATGGCCGCGATGACCACCACCGACGGCCTCACCGAGTGGGTCGGCCCGGCCGTGACCATGCCTCCAGGTCCGTCGGCCCGCCTGCCCGTCATCGCGTTCCTCGACGCAACGCATCTGCTCGTTCGCGGCCCGAGCGCCCTGGTCATCGACCTCAACGCCCCGGACTCACCCCAGCCCCCGCCTCACCAGGCGACCAACGTGCTCTTCACCGACCCGTCGGGGCAATACGCAGCGACCGCCATCGAGCGCACCTGCGACGGATACGTCGTCTCGATCGCTCGGTCCGCCGAGGTGGTCGCCGGCGTCGTCGCCGGTCGTCCCGTCAGCACCCCGCTGATCGCCCGAGCCGCGGCCCCCTCGGGGGCCCGGTGCCCCACCCTCCCCGACGACGTGCGCCGCGACGACGGCGGCTTTCGCCTGCTCGGCTGGGCTCCCCAGGGCATCCTCGTGGCACGCCGGGACGAACTCCGGCTGGTACCCCTCACCGTCGACGCCGCCCCGGCCGGCGCCCCCCGAACCCTCGGCCCCGACGACCCCGCTCCGGCACCGATCCCCGGAGGCGCCGTGACCGTCGACGGCAGCGCCTACGCGCTGCATACGCCCCTGGGCATCGCCTTCCACCACCGAGGTGCGTCCCGAAACGCCGTCCGACTCCTGCACGGGCCGGGCTGGGACGGGACCTCCGTCAGCCCCCTCGACGTCGTGGTCTCGCCGAACCTCGACCGCATCGCTTACGTCGCCGGGGGGCGGGTCCGAACCATCGCCTGGTCGGACTCGGCGGAGCCCTGAAGGCCTGGACCACAACCGCACGTCCGACCTCGACCGAACCGATTCAGCCGGTCTTCTTCTTGGCTGCGTTGCCGCTGCATCCGGGCGCAAGGGCCTTGCTGAGGATGACCATGTCGGACTCTGCCGGCGCGAGCTCGTAGCCAAGGTTGGTTCGGCCTGATTTGGGCCGCTGCTTGCGCAGGCCCCCCGGAGCCACCCGATGTATCACGGGCGATATCTCATAATTCGGCGTAACCCCGTGAAACTACTAAGATTGTTGATCGCCATGCTAAGGACTTAGCATGGGCGCACGAGTTTC
>JAFDCW010000099.1 GCA_019312705.1 Deltaproteobacteria bacterium | reverse complement strand
CGCGACCTGCACGACATGATCCAGAAGGGCGAGTTCCGCGAGGACCTCTATTACCGCCTCGCCGAGGTGGTGGTCGAGTTGCCCCCCCTGCGCGACCGCCGCGAGGACGTGGGCGTCATCGCCCAGCGCATATTCGAGGAGTTCGCGGCCGAGGGCGGGGCGGCGAGCGCCATGAGCGTCGAGGCGGTCAAAGAGCTCGAGGCCCGGCTCTGGCCCGGCAACGTGCGCGAGCTGCGCAACGTCCTGCGCCGCGCCATGGCCATGTGCGCGTCGGGGACCATCGAGGTCCCTGACCTCAACCTGCGCGGCGCCGAGCGCATGAGCTCCCGGCCTCCGCCTCCGATCGCGGCGGGTGCCGGTGGCCCAGTCACCCTCCCTGCACCGGCCCCTGACGTCTCGGAGAACCTGCCCATCAAAGAGGCCCGCGAACGCTGGGTTGCTCCGATGGAGCGCGCCTACCTCGAGCGCCTCGTGCGACGGTGCCAGGGAGACCTCGACCGCGCTTCGACTGAAGCGGGCATCCACCGCAAGAGCCTCGAGCGCCTCCTGAGGCAGCACGGGCTCAAGGCTAGCGACTTGAAGTAGGCCGTCGTCGCCGGAGGGTGCCGATAAGGGCCAGGGCGACCAGGAAGAGCGACGTCGCATTGCCGCTGCCGGTAGGTGTCACCCTGCACGCGCAGCCGCTGTCGCCGGCGGGGTCCCGGGGGCCGGGGACCGAGGTGTCGGCGGGCGGGGTCCCGGCGTCGCCAGCGGCTGAGTCCGCGGTGCCGCTGTCGGTGCTCGCGCCGCTGTCGGTGCTCGCGCCGCTGTCGGTGCTCGCGCCGCTGTCGGTGCTCGCGCCGCTGTCGGTGCTCGCGCCGCTGTCGGCAGTCGTACCGCCGTCCATCGTCCCACCGTCGGCGGTGCCGCTGTCCGCCGATGCGGGAGGAGCACAGGTGGCGCTGCAAGTGCCGGCGGGGCCGTTCGCATCCCCCTCGTCGCAGGTCTCCATCATGTCGACCACTCCATCGCCGCAGTGGGCGCTCACGCAGTCGGTGCGGCAGGCGTCGGCGGCGGTGTCCGAGTTCGCCCCGCCATCGTCGCATTCTTCGGGCGCGTCCGTGACGCCGTTGCCGCAGTTGGTGGCCACGGTGAAGCTGAGGCCGGTGAGCACGTTCGGCGCATCGACGACGGTCGAGCGAGCCCGAAAGCCGACGTGCGTCGCCCCGGCCGCGAGTAGGGCGGCGACTTCGGCGCGCACGTCGTAGCTGAACGTCACCCGGGTGTCCGATGGCGGGGCGTAGGAGACGCTGCCGAGCACGACCGTGGGCCTGTTGAAGTCGTCGAGGGCCACCGCTCCGTCCGCGCTGTAGATCGAAAGCTCGATCGTCCGAGTCCCGGTGTCGAGGGCGTTGTTGACCGCAATTGCACCGTCGAACACCGCCCGGTCCACCACCGCGCCGGCCGCCGCCGTGACGTCGTACTCCGCAAAAGCTCGCCACTCACGGCTGCCCTGGAGGCTGATGAAGGGGGTGTCGATGACCGTCTCGGCGGTGCCCCCGAGGGGGTTGTCCTGGACCGAGTCGACGGCGGTCTCCGGTGTCGCCAGAACGATCTCCTGGGCCGATGCGGACCGCGGTAGCGTGTGAATCAGCGCCAGTCCGAGGGCCGGAAGGAGAGAGAAAGCGAGACTGCGGGAAAGGGGAGTGCTCATGAGTATTCCCTCATGGTGTGCCCGAAGGGCGGGCCGCGTCTACCCGTCGTCTTTGAGCATCGGTGCGAGCTCGGTGAGCAGCTGGTCGATGCGCTCGATGGAATCGCCCTCCTTTTCGTGGTCCCCGAAGCGGCGGGTGAGCTTCATGGTCGGGCTCAGCTTGAGGGCGCCGCCGCTCGCGGCAATGGCGCTCATGACCTTTGCCGGGTCGAGGGGGGTGTCCTCCTTGAGGTGCAGGGTGACGCGTGTCGAAGTGGCCTCGCAGCCGAGGACGCGCAGCGCCCGGAGAGCGGGCTTGAGGGCCATGGACCGGAGGAGCGCGGTCGCTGGGCGCGGGGTGCGCCCGAAGCGGTCCTCCATCTCGGTGCCGAGCTCATGCACAACTTGCTCATCCTCGGCTGAGGCGAGGCGCTTGTAGAAGGAGAGCCTGAGGCCCACGTCTTCGATGTAATCCTCGGGCAGGTAGACCTCGAGGTCTACGTTGATCTCCGGGTCGACCTCGTGCACGACGGGTTCGCCGCGGAGCTGGGCGATGGCCTCTTCGAGCATGTGCAGGAAGATGTCGAGGCCGACCTGGGTCACGGCGCCGCTCTGTTCGCCGCCGAGGAGGTCTCCGGCGCCGCGGATCTCCATGTCGAGGCTCGCTACGTGGAACCCTGAGCCGAGTTCGGTGAACCGCTCGAGGGCCTCGATACGGCTCCGGGCCTCGTCGGTCATGCGGCCCGGCGGCGGCGTGAGCAGGTAGCAGTAGGCGCGCTCCTTCGAGCGGCCGACGCGACCGCGAATCTGATAGAGCTGGGACAGGCCGAAGATGTCGGCGCGGTCGACGATGATGGTGTTGGCTCGGGGGATATCGAGGCCCGACTCGATGATCGCGGTCGCGCAGAGTATGTCGAAGCGCCCCTCGACGAAGTCGGTCATGACCCGTTCGAGCTTGCCCTCCTTCATTTGGCCGTGCGCCACCCCGATGCGTGCTTCGGGCAGCAACTGCTGGAGTTTGTTGGCGCGCTCGTAGAGCCCTTCGACGCGGTTGTAGACGAAGAAAGCCTGTCCGCCCCGAGCGAGTTCGCGGCGGAGGGCCTCGGCCATGATCCGGTCGTCCCAGCGGCTGACGAAGGTGCGCACGGCCCGGCGGTCGGTCGGTGGGGTGGTGATGAGGGAGAGGTCCCGGAGCCCACCAATCGACATCTGCAAGGTCCGCGGGATCGGCGTCGCCGAGAGCGTCAGCACGTCGACCTCGGTGCGGAGCGCTTTGATCCGCTCTTTGTGGGTAACGCCGAAGCGCTGCTCTTCGTCGACCACCAGGAGACCGAGCTTGTTGAAGTGTACGTCCTTCGAGAGCAGGCGGTGGGTGCCGATGACGATATCGGCGGTGCCGTCCTTGAGCTTGGTGAGGGTCTCGGCCTGGAGCTTCTTGTCGACGAAGCGGCTCAGGGACCGGACTTCGATGGGGTAATCGGTGAGGCGGTCCCGAAAGGTCTGGTAGTGCTGCTGGGCGAGGACCGTCGTCGGGCAGAGCACCGCGACCTGACCGCCGTTCATTGCAACCCGGAACGCGGCGCGCAGGGCCACCTCGGTCTTGCCGAAGCCCACATCGCCGCAGACCACCCGGTCCATCGGCCGGGGTCCTTCCAGGTCGCCGAGGACCTCGTCGATGGCCCGGGCCTGGTCGGCGGTCTCTTCGAAGGGGAACGTCGCCTCAAATTCGGCGTAGTCGCGCCCGGCGGGCGGCAGGGGGTCCCGGCGAGCCGCGGCCCGCTGGGCGTAGAGCCGGAGGAGCTCGTCGGCGAGGCGCTGGACGCGCTTCTTCACCCGCGCCTTGGTCTTGGCGAAGCTCTGACCGCCGAGCTTGTCGATCTTGGGCTTCTTGCCCTCCTTGCTCGCGTACTTCTGAATCTGGTTCAGCCGCGTGACGGGGAGGAAGAGCTTGTCGCCGGTGGCGTACTCGACCACCAAGACCTCGACCTCGGCGGCTTTGCGCCCCTCCATGCGGTCGAGCTGGCTCTGGCCGAGGGCCTTTCTCTGGAGGCCGATGTATTGGCCAATGCCGTGGTCGATGTGAACCACGTAGTCGCCGACGCTGAGTTGCCGGAGGTCTTCGAGGAACACCGCCCGGTCGGCCTTCTTGCGGCGCTTGGGTTTCGCGCGGTGGGCCCGGGTGCCGAAGACCTCTTCCTCGGTCACCACCGCGAGGGCCTCGGACGGCAGGACGAAGCCGTCGCCGAGGCTGCCGATGAGGATCTCCACCTTGCCGGTGGGGTTGCCGACCAGGCGCCCGGGGGTCAACGGTTGAGGCTTTGACGCGGACACGTCGTAGCCGGCGAGGACCTTGCCGAGGCGTCGGGCTTGGGTGTCGGTCCGCGCCGCGAAGACCACCCGGAGCCCCGCGTCGAGCCAACTCCGAGTCTTTTCGGCGAGGGGCGCGAGGGCATCGCCGCCGCCCCTCATGCCGCGGCGCGTCTTGAGCTCGATGGTCAGCCCCGCGTGGTCCACTCCGCCGAGGTTCATCACGGCGTCGAGGTCGACGGTCTCGAGGGCGGCGAGGGGGCCCGCCTCGTCTTCGTCGGGAGCGCCGCCGACGGCGAGGCGATGCACCACCGCGAGGGGCCTGGCCGAGAGAGCCTCGGCCAGGTCGCCGCCATCGAGGTAGTGGGCACCGACCTCGAAGGACGGTGATCCCTCTTCGAACTTGGCGCCGCGGTCCCCCTTGGCGGCCTCCCGCTCTTCGTGCACGGCTCGGACGACCGCGGTGGGGTCGAGGATGACGGCCGGGGTTTCGGCGGGACAGTAGTCGAAGAGCGTCTCGAGCTCTTCGTGAAAGGCCGGAAGAAAACCGTCGATGCCGTAGAACGCTCGGCCGCTCTCGATGTCTTCGATGAGCGCGCGGGTCCGCGAGCTCGGCAGGTCGACCGCGTCGCAGAGCTCCCGGACTCGCTCCCGGGCGAGAGCAATTTCGTCCGGGCCCAGCGTCGTATCCCGGACCGGGTGTACGAAGATCTGGCGCACCTCTTCGATGGTCTTCTGGTCGTCGGGGTCGAAGTGCTTGATCGACAGGACCAGCCAGTCGTCGAGCTCGATGCGGGCCGGGTACGAGGCGTGGGGCGGGTAGACGTCGAGGATGCCGCCCCGCACGGCGAAGGTGCCGGGATCTTCAGCGACCGGGACCCGCAGGTAGCCGCCCTCGGCGAGCAGGCGGATGAACGCCTCGCGATCGAGTTCCTCTTCGGCTTTGACTACCGCCGATCGGGCCCGGATCGCGGCCCGGGGGGCGACCTTTCGAATGATGGCGGAGGCGGGTACGACTAGAAACTTCCACGGCAGACCCTGCGTCAGGTGGAAGAGAACGGCGAGGCGGTCCATCGCGGCCCGGCGGTCTGGGGCGACATCGAGGTAGGGGGTGATGTCCGACGACGGATAGAGCAGGACCTGGTCCCGGGCGCCGCCGAGAAAGAATGCGAGGTCCGAGACGGTGCGCCGGGCGGCGTCGAGGTCTCGGGTGACGACGATGGTGCCGCCGCCGTGCTGCTGGGCGCCCCGGGCGAGGAGCAGCGCTGCGGCCCCCGGGGGCAGGCCCGAGAAGTCGACGCGCTCCCGCTCGGCCAGGGCCCGGAGGGCTTCGGGAACGCGTGCGTTCGCTCGGGCGAGACCCTGGGTCAGGGGATGGAGCGAGTCGTCGGCGCTGGGCACCGTGCGCATTTAGTGCGGATGGGGACGGGGTGCAATCGTCACGACGGGGGTGGAGCGATTGAAGGCGATGCTATGGAAGGCGATTGAGCGCGAAGACGGCGCGGGCGGGGGTGGAGGCACCGGTCGGCAATCCGGCTCTGGTCGACTGACGTCGCCCGACGCCTTCTCGCAGACCTCCCCAACCACGCCGTCAATCCAGCGCACACCCCCCCTTCAGAAGAGCAGGCCGACTTTCGTCCGCACGAGACCCATCGGGTCCGGCCCGCTGCCGGCCGCGTCGTTGAACGCGGGCCCTGGCATGAACAGGCCGCCCTCGACCCCGCCCGTGAGCGTGAGTTCGTCGGCGATGAGGTCGTGGCGCATGACGACCGCCCCGTCGAGCTCGGTTCCGAGGTAGCGCTGGTTCGGGTCGCCACCGAGCCATCCGACGTTCTCGGAATAGGCGCGTTGCCGATACGGGTCTGTCACGGCAGCCGTGGACCACGCGAAGAGCGCACCCACTCGAAGCTCGAGCCACGGCAGAGCGTGGACGCTCGCGTGCGGGAACAGATAGGCGGCACCAGAGACCGCTCCGTTCGTGGGGAGCTCGTCGCTCCCGCGCGCTGGGCGTCCGACGAGGTCTTCATGGCGCGCCCAGGCCGCGGCCCGTGCGCTGTGCCAGGCCAGGACCTCCGGGAACAACACCAGGCCCACCTGGAAGTTTTCGTCGAAGCTCGCGCGGCGGAGTGCCCCGTCCATGGCGTTCGAGTCGCCGGTTGCGTACCCGGCTTCCAGCGTCGTATCGAAGAGGTCCTGTTCGTAGCCTACCTGGACGACGCCGAGGGCTTGGAGTACGTCGTGCTCCGTGTGCGTGAGCGTCTGAGCGGCCTCGGTCACGCCGACGATGGCCGCAGCCTCGACTGCGGTGAATCCCTTGCCGCCGAGCATTTCAGTCTCGACTCGGGCGTGGCCGTCGAGCACCCAAACCGACGAGTGATCGTCCAACTCGTTCCACTGCTGACGGTGCAAACCGTAGAGACCGATAAATACATCATCCGCCTGGTACCAGGTCGCGAGGAACCCCTGAACCGCGCGCTCGTTCTGTAGCAGGTCCGCCCGCGAGTCCTGGAACACCAGGTCTGCGCCGCCGCCTATCACCCAAGGCGTGCCCTCGCCCAGAGGCGTCGTCATGATCGCCAACCTCTCCACGATGTCTCCGCGGCCGTGATCGCCGAAGGGACGCTCGTGGGTGCCGTCGTTGGCGAGCATCCCGAGACCCCAGTCCGAGCCCTTCTGCCCAGCCACGAGTCGCACGTACGGCGTATCCCATTGGACGTACGCCCACCGAAGCGGATACGTCGCGTAGAAATCGCGCTCGTCGCGAGGGAAGTCGGCGTCGCTCACCCCTTGCGTCACGTCGCCCGCGATGACGCCATTGAGCACGTCGAGCTGCAGGACGAACCGAAGCGAGTCCTCGTAGAGCAGCTGGCCACCGAGGCGCGCCCAGGAAGACAAGTACGCGTTCTGCCCGAGATTGCCGGTGCTGCCATCCATGTCGCCGGGCAACGGCCGAAGCGGTATGTCCGAGAGCGTGTGCAGTCGCAGCTGCGCCTCGCCCATCGGCTCGAAACGCCAGGAGGGGGCCTGCTCCTCGGGTGCACCGTCGTCCGGTGTTGCCGGTGCCTCCTGGGCAGCGACGCCCGCTGGCGCGAGGAGCAGGGTGGCGGCTAGGACTATCGACTTCCGTCTAGCGCTCGAAGAAATCACAGCTCGAATCCTCCAAGCAGGTGTGGGTGTCCGGGTCGGTGAAGTGCCGCAGATCAGAGCCTTCCGTCTGCAGGTACCGCATGATCATGTTCATCGTGTACTGAGCGATGTCGAACTGGTCGACCGGGTAGACGAGGTTCTCGAAGCCGTGGATGCCATTCGGGATGACGTACACGTTTGCGAGTGCGGAGATCGGTTCGCCGGGCGATGGTGACCAAACCGCGTCGCTCATGTCTTCCCAGGAGCTCGTCTGTCGGACCCAGCGCAGAGGGTCTTCGAGGCGTGGCGCCGGCACGCCGGTCGAGTCCTGCTCGCTACCGTCCTGGGCGAAGCGCATCTCTCCCTCGGAGAAATCGTCGACGTCGAACAAGAAGTAGTCCGAGTCCGGTGTGGGGTTTCTGGGCAGCCGGCTCAGACCTTCGAGCACCCCGTAGTGGATGAGCACGTCGTTCGGCGTCTCGAGGTCATCGTAGCGACCGAGGAAGCTACGCGGCGCGCGCCAAGGCGCGAACTCGTCTGGCGCATCGTGGGGCAGGAAAGGCAGGATGCCTGCCGCCCGCGCATATGCGTTGCCCGCCGAGAGCGGTACGTTTTGATCCCCGATGGTATTGACCACGAAGACTCCCCGCGCCCGCGCCGGCGAGTCCGCCGTGCCGAGAGGCTCGAGGAACGCCCGCCGCGCGTAGTTGATGGGGTCGGCCGGGTCCATGATCATTTGGCCGAACGCGAGCAGACGCCGAATGTCGGGCCCCTGTCGCGTGAGCCCGAGGCCATCCGTCGGCGAGACGAGGGGCTCACCCACTGCCCATCGGAGGGTCTGATAGAAAGCGGCGATTTCGAACGTGTCGATCACGTGGTCGGCGGCGCGAGACGCGTGAAAGCTGCAATGCGCGAAGTCGACGTCGGCGAGGGCATTGCGATAGATCGACACGCGCCAGCGGTCCCCAGCGGTCGACGGCACCGGCACGCGATAGTGCCCAGGCTCACGCACGGCGCCCCCGCAGGCGACCTCGTCGTTGTCCAGGTTCTCGACCACGACCACGTCCTCCATGCCGAGGTCACCGGGTATGCAAGCGAACTCCGAGTGGTGTTCCTTTGCGAGGTTGGACGAGAGGATCTGGAGCGACAGGTCCGTGGCCGCGCAGTCGCTGCCTGCCTCCGGGTCGGCGGGGGAGATGACGACCGCCGGTCCCATCAGCCGTAGGTGCATCGCTCTGGTGACGCTGCTGTTGAGCGTTCGCACCGTCGCGTCGGAGAGGCCGCCGAGGCCGACGATGGGCGCGGCCGCCGTGACCGCGGGTTCGAGACCCGCGATGACACCGGTCATGATCCCGCCGAGAGATCCCCCCGACATGTAGTAGTTTGCGTCAGGTCCGCCGACGTCTACTGCGCCATCGCCGTCGAGATCCCCGGCGAGGTTCGGCGATCCGTCGCCGGTTACGTCGCCGTCGAAGAAGACCGGGGCCGTGAGGCCCTGCAGTTCCCAGTCCCCGGCGTCGGGGACCCTGGTTCCATCGAAGGAACGCATCACCTGAATCGCGCGGACATGGTCGAGGACGGTCTGCCGCACGACATCGCGGGTGTGGAACGTGTATGCCGTCCAGAAGTTGTCTCCACTGTCGACGTCGCCGTCGCCGTCCAGATCCCGCGCGCGACCGGCGAGTATCGCCTCGGTCGCCGGGCCCAAACACTGTTCTTCGAAGAGGTTGTGCAGCACCGCTTCGAGCAAGATGTCGGCCTCGATGCCGTGGCCCTGGGCGTTTAGGAACACCGGCGCGAAGCCGTGCTGGACCATGTAGCCCGCGAACGCGAGGCCCTCGCTCGCCGAGCTCCCGTGGCCGTGCACGTAGTAGGACGCGTCGAAAGGCTGCTGGTGCGTCTCGGTCTCCTTCGGGACGAAGATGAGGGCCGTGATTCGCTCGCTGCCGATGCGGCCCTCACCCGTCTGGTAGTCCAACTGCCAGCTCTCTTCGAGGTCCGGCGAATCCGGATCGCCGAGCAGGTAGGGCGAATCGAACGCGACCACCGCCACGTGGCTCAGTCCCGCATAGGCCTCGAGGATGAGGGCCCGCTCCTCATCGTCTAGGCCGAACGCCGTCGTGAAGACCTCCTCGAGCACGGCGACGAAGCGGTCCCCCGGCGCGACCCAGGGCTGTCCACCCCCGGCGCAGGCAGTATTCAGCATCGGGTACGGCGCGTAGTCCGGCGGCAT
>JAFDCW010000734.1 GCA_019312705.1 Deltaproteobacteria bacterium | reverse complement strand
CCTTCTACGCGGTCCTCGGAAATCACGACTACGGCGGTGAACTCAGCGTGGGGGGCGTCAGCCTCGGCGACTACGGAGGCCTCGGCAACGAGTTCGACCGCGGCCCCATCGAGGTGGCCTATACGGCGGTGTCGTCGAAGTGGGAGATGCCCGAGACCTTCTATACGTTCCAACGCGGCAACGTTGGCTTCATCGCCCTCGATACGAACAGTATCCTCTGGGACGATACGACCAACGGCGACCAGCTCGCCTGGTGGCCGACCGCCATGGCTGAGGTCGCCGGCGCCGACTGGGTCATCACCCTCGGCCACCACCCCTACCTGAGCAATGGCGCCCACGGCAACGCTGGGGACTACGAAGCGATTGAGGTCGGAGACACGGAGATCCCGATCCCCGTGCCGATCATGGACGGCGAAAACGTGCTGGACTTCTTCAACGGCTACATCTGCGGATACGCCGACGTCTCCTTCTCGGGCCATGACCACAACCGGCAGTGGATCAACGAGCCTGGGGCCTGCGGCGGCACCGAGCTGATCATCAGCGGCGCCGGCGCGAAGACGAAGGACTTCGACAGCACCGACCGAAATGCCACCCACTGGCAGGACGACACCACCCCGGGCCTGATGTACGTCGTCATCGACGGCGACAACTTCTACGGCCGCTGGATGAACGAGCGCGGCGAGACCGAGTACGAGCGCATGTTCACGCGCACGCCGTGAATGTTGGGCAGGCCCGCGCCGGTCATGCAAACCTGGGTGGCTCCTCCGACGAGCAAGATGAGCGCTCCGAGGTGGACGCCGCGGGGTCCGAAGACCTCGCTCAGGGACCGCCGCAGCGCCCGTCGGCGACGGCCTGAACGAAATCCGGAATATCGGTGATCAGCCCGCCGACGCCGGCGTCGATCAGTCCGATTACAAAGGGCACATCGGTCACCACCGCCGACTCCCAGGGAAGCTGCCAGACGCCAAGCGTGTGGGAGCGCGCAACGGTATCGGCGCTCAGGGAGCTCGCCTTGATGCAGACCATCTCAGCGCCGAGAACAGCAGCTTCTTCGATGAACGCGAGGGCGTCGGATGGCGCGGGATATCCTTTGTACCCGGTACGGAAGCCAGCCGTCGCCAATGCCTCGGCAACGTCGCCGTCGTAGCTCATGGCGACGAGCATCTCGGGCCGACCGAGGCGCTCGCTCAGGCTCACCATGGCCTCGATGACGGTAGAAGGGTCCACCATATCGTCGAAGAGCGTGAACTTCAGGTCGAGGTATACAGCGTCGAAGCTAGCGCCCTCTAGGCCGTGCCAAATGGGAAGAACGTGGGAGCCCGGGTCGTCGAGGTACTCGCAGCCGGCGAGGTCCGCGGCTGTTTCCTCGGACGCCAACCCACGACAGGTCGTGTACGCGCCGACTTCGGCGTATCGCCCCTGGATGAGCTCCAGGTCCGCGGTGAGCACCACGTCGATCTCGACGTGGCGGTATCCGTCCGCATCAGCCTCGCGTAGAGCAGCAACCGAGTTGCCGTTTCGCGTGGCCGTGCTCGACCGAATCGGCGTGGCAGCAAAGACGCCCGTTGGGCTCTCTATGTCACAGCCGTCGGGATCGGGACGCACGGGCGTGAAGGGCGGCATCGGCAACATCGGCAACATCGGCGTCAGGCGCACAGTCGATACGCGTGGAACCATCGGCTCCATCGGTTCCATCGGCTCCATCGGCTCCATCGGCTCCATCGGCTCCATCGGCTCCATCGGCTCCATGGGCGTGGTACAGGCAATGAGCCCCCACGCGCACAGCACCAACGCCCCCGATGACCTCATCACGCGACGGTACCACGTCGACAGGCGACGGTTGCCGCGCAGCCCGCAAGCGCACTCAGTCCAGCTCAGTTCTGGTGTCTACCGCCGACAAACCGCCGCACCTGCGCGAGCTGGGCGTCGCCCCACGTCCGGCGGCCGTCTCCCGAGCGCGCGGACCAGAGCAGCGAGATGGGGTAGTCGCGTTCATCGTGGATGAGGCGTAGCCGCGCCTCGAGGTAGCGTGATGGGTCGCGTTCGGTCTCACCGAGGGCGCGGTCTCGCCAGCGAATATTGTCGAGGGCGCCGCCCATGGCGGTCGGCAGCTCGCCGAGCATACAGGGGGTGATGGGGCTCGCCGCATGGGCAGGGAGAGTGTGGTCCTGGAGAATCGTCGGGTAGTGGTGGCGCTGGTGCAGGTAGTCGCCGCGCCCCGCGTGATATCGGAGGCGGTCCAGAACGGCACGGGCGAGCCAGCGCGGATTGGGATCGGCGAATCCGACGGTCGCGAGCATTCCAGCGCGCACGATGCGCTCGACGCCTTCACCGATGAAGGCGTTCATCTGGGCGGGGGTAACGAGTCGAGGGCTCGGTAGGGGACCGTAAGCGTCGTGGTCGACCTGGAGCGGTCCCCGGGCGACGGCCCAGCCGGGCTCATTGATGAGTTCGAACGAATGCACGGCAGAGGCGCAGGCGTCGGCTACGTCGAGGAGGGGGTCGAGGGCAGCGTCGAGGAAAGGCGCAACATCGGTTCCGCGTTCCGTGCCGAAGACGAGGTCTCCGCGACCGCGCTTGCTGAGACCGTCGGGGAGCACCACGGCAGGTTGGAAGAACTCGAAGCTGGTGAGGCTCGGGATCGCCCGGAGGCCCGCTCGGCGCACGGCGCCGAGGAGCCCGGCGAAGTCGTCGAGAAATGCCTCCGGCAGGGGGGGCCGCGGTGCCCCCGGGCGAAGCTCGAGAGCGAAGTGCCGCCGCAGCCTTCGAGGACGCCTCCGTTGCACGAGTTCGCCGTACGCCGCGAGATCAGAGCCGACCGGATAGTTCACGCCCCCGGCGAGAACCCAGAAGCGCACCAGCGCGAGCCCCGCGTCGGCGTACCGGGCGAGCTCTTCGTAGACCGGCGACCAATCCCTGGGGCTCGCCGCGGCCCCGCCCCAGGGCTTGGGCCGGGGGCCGAAGTCGTGGCCGCAGGTAACCCACGGCAGATTGATCCCCAGCATGGTCGTCGTATTGGCCATCGTCAGAAGCCCACAGTCGCAGAGTTTCTTCGCTGACGCGCCGCGTCGTTCGTGCGAT
>JAFDCW010000098.1 GCA_019312705.1 Deltaproteobacteria bacterium | reverse complement strand
CTTCAACAAGGCGGACCGGACCGAGAAGGTCCTGACGGGTCGCTGGGCCGTCGATTCGACGGGGCGAAGGCAGCTGCTCCAGCGCAAGCTCGGGTTCCGGCGCCCCTTCGACAATGACCAGAGCTCGGCGTGGTTCCGGGTGAACCGCCGCCTCAAGGTCGGCGAGCTGGTCCCCGAAAGCCACACCCGATGGCACCAGCGCGACGTCGACGACAACCGCTGGCTCTCGACCGTGCACCTCATGGGCCAGGGCTACTGGGTGTGGCTCATTCCGCTGTCGAGCGGCATGACCAGCATCGGCATCGTCGCCGACGAAAAGAACCAGCCCTTCGCAACCTACAACAGCGAAGAAAAGGCCCGGGCGTGGATCGCCAAGAACGAGGCCGAGCTCGACGCTTGGCTCCGGGACGTGCCCTTCGAAGACTTCAAGATGCTCGAGGGCTACAGCTACACGACGACCCAGGCCTTCTCGGCAGAGCGGTGGGCGTGCGTCGGCGAAGCGGCGGCCTTCGTGGACCCCTTCTACAGCCCCGGCTCGGACTTCATCGGCCTCGCCAACTGCTTCACCGCCGAGCTCATCCGGGAAGACCTCGAAACCGGGGCCGTCGACCCGGTCCGGGCCCAGATGCTCAACGACATCTACATCTCCTGGGCCGACCAGATGGGCGAGGTTTTGGTGAACAACGGGAGCATCTTCCCGCACCACGACGTCCTCGGCGCCAAGCTCTGGTGGGACTTCTTCGTCTACTGGACCTTCATGTGCCCGTACTTCTTCCGGCGGGCCTATCGGCTGCCGGCGGCGGAGCTCGCGCCCTTCCACGACCTCGGCCTGCGATACAACCGGCTCAATCACCTAGCCCAAGAGCTCTTCACGGCCTGGGCCGACCTGAAAACCGTAACCCTCAACCCGGGTCGACCGTTCACGCCGCTACCGATGTTTCCGTCGACCCTCGCGGACCAGCACCTCGAGCTCCTCGAGGACCGCTCGGTCGCGCACACCCTCGAGCGCATGACCGCCGACATCGCCCTGACCGAGGAGCTGCTCGTCGAAACTCTGATGCTCGCCCTCCGGGGCGTCGGGCTCGAAAACGGCGCCGAGTTCGCCCGCCGCGTCGACCTCGCCAGCTGGGATATCGCCCCGAGCCCGGAACGGGTTCGGGTCGATTCACTAGCCCGCCGTGAACGCCGTGAACTGCTGTCCACTCTCGCCCGAGATCTCGAACGAGCCCTCGGCCGCTGGGGCGGCGAACTGGTCCCCATGCCGGACCTCCTGGCAAGCGCCGGTATCTCTACCAAAAACATAATGGTTTCAAGCGCGAACGAATCGAATACACTGCCCCGAAGTAACGTCTGAGGGGAACTTGAACTAGGACGTGAGCCAGCCCTGACCTGAGACGGGCCTGTGGCTTGCAAGGGTCCTTCGCTTACTCAATAATCCGGCGCTGCCAAGGTCTGTTGCACTCATGACACGAGACGAAATCTACGAGACGTTGGTCGAAATCCTGGCCGAATCCTTCGAGCTCGACGCGAGCGAGATTCAGCGTGATTCCAAGCTCTACGAAGAGCTCGGTCTCGACAGCATCGACGCCGTCGACATCTTCGTTCAGCTTCGAGAGGTCACCGGACGTCGTCCGGACCCCACCGTCGCCCGGGAGGTGCGTACCGTCGACGACATCATCAACTTCGTCGAGTCCGAGCTCGACGCTGCCGAAAAGGGCTTGCCCGAGCCCGAGGCGCCGCGGCCCACGGACCCCCGAGCCATCGCCCAGGCCCAGGGCACCCAGAGCGGCGCCGAGGGATCGAGCCCCGATGACTCCGCAGCCGGGGACGCCCCGGCCAAAAAGAAATCTGCCGTCGGCGGCGAGTAGAGCCCGAAGCATGGCCGCTGAGAATCTGGCGTGGGTGGTGGCCCAAATGCCTCACCAACCGCCGATGCGTCTCATCGACGAGGTCGTCTCCGTCGAGGGCGGGCACATCCAATGCCGAAGCCGCATCCAAGATGACCACATCCTCCTGGACAACGGCCGCGTCTCCGCTCTCGCCGCGATCGAGCTCTTCGCCCAGGCGGCAGCAGCGCTCATGGTGTACCGGGCCACGAAGGCCGGCGTCACGCCGACCGGGGGCTACCTGCTCGGCACACGCAAGGTGGACCTCGAGGTCGACTACTTCCTGATCGGGGACGAGCTGACCATCGACGTGAACGAGCTGTGGGGCAACGGTCCCCTCGCCCAGTTCGAGTGTTCCGTGGCCCAGGGCGACACGGTGCTTGCGACGGGGTCGATCAACGTGGCCGCCGCCGGAGGCCCTCCCCCGGAAGCACCCAACTAGAGCGCATCTCAAGAATGCGACCGAGCATCGCGCCGCGCGGCGTGGTCGGATGTCGCGTCCGCGAGACGAGGAAATGCCGAGCATTTTCGAGTTGAGGGGACGGCCGCAGACGGCCGCGCCCCGCAAGCGAGGCGACAGGAGCATTCTTGAGATGTGCTCTAATCAGGGCTCCGAGGCGCTGCGTGAAGGCCCCGAAGGCCCCGAGCGCCCCAAGAGCAGCCACGCCGCCGGGGCGAAGAGCAGGCTCAAGAGCACGCCGATCGCGGTCGTGAGACCCATCGCCCGGAGGGCAGGTTGGTCGCTCATGGCGAGGGCGCCGAAGGACAAGACCGTCGAGGCGCAAGCGACGAGCAGACTGACCACGGTAGGCACCGGCCCCTCGTCGTAGCTCTCCGACTCGACCATGAAGACGCCGTAGTCGACGCCCATGGAGAGCACGAGCAGTAGGGTGACGACGTGGATCAGGGTGATGGGGAAGCCGAGCAGGCTGACCGCACCGAGGGTGGCCGCGCCGGCCCCGGCCGCAGGAACAAACGCGGCGAGGGCACGACGCATGCTGCGATAGCGACCGAGGATCAAGAGGAAGACCAGGACGAGACCCAGGGCGAGCAGCGCCTCCACCGAAGTCCGGAAGCGCCGGTAGGCCTCGCCCATGTAGGCGCCCTGGTCGAACCACAGGGCACCCTCGACGTCGCCGAGGCGCTCCGCGAGGCCGTCCGGGTCGGTCACGCCGTGCACGAAGGTGAGCAGCGCGGCATCGCCGTCGACGTCCAGGAGAAAGGGGGCGATCATGGGGGCGACCGCCGTTCCCTCGATGTCCTCGAGGGTCAGCGGTTCATAGGGCGCATCGATGGACTCGGCGAAGGCGGTGAAGGCACCGGGGACGAAGCCCTCGCGCGCGAAGGCGGCCCCGGTCCGCTCGCCGAGGGTCTCGTCATCGGCGAAGACCGCCTGCCGGGCCCTCTGGGTCTCTGCCGAGGGGAGCAGCGACGAGAGGCTGCGCTGACGCCCAACCAGGCCATCGGCGATGGCGTCTCCGAGGACCTGGTGCACCCGGTCATTGACCGCGAGGGCTCCCTCGAGGTCGTCGCCGAAGGCCACGACGAAACGCCCCGCGTCGACACGCGCGACACGCTCCCGGACCGCTTCGTCGGCCGCTAGGAGGTCCTCGGGCATCGCCCCGAGGACCCGGACATCATCGAGGAACGAGAGGCGCGAGAGCCCTCCCCCGATGAGCAGAAGCGCCAGGGCCGGGATGACCACGAGCAATCGGCGACGGGCCGCCAGGGCATCGAGGGCGCGCCCCACCCGCTCGGCGAGGGCCAGGTGAAGGCGGGTCGGCGACGGCACATCGGGCAGGAACGGCGGCATCGCCCAGCGAGTCGCTACGAGCGCCCCGAAGACCCCCACCGAGGTAAAGAAGGCCATCTCCTGGATCGCCGGAAAGCCCGTGCCCCCGAGGCCGGCGATGCCCGCGATGGTGGTGACGCCGCCGAGGAGGAGACCGGGCCAGATGCGCCGCATGGTGGCCGCGGCACCGGCGGGGTCCGGAGAGAGCACGTGGTGGTTCAGGTAGTGGGCGACGTAGTCGATGGTGACGCCGATGAGGGTCGCCCCGAAGGCGAGGGTGAGGCCGTGGATCTTGCCGAAGACGAAGTAGGTCGCGATCAATGCTGACGCGAACCCGGCCGCGATGGGCACGTGGCCAACGAGCAGGTAGCGAAACGAGCGGAAAATGATGAAGAGGAAGAAGAGCACGCCGAGGGTGCCCGCGATGGAGACCCGCATGATGTCGGCCTTGGTGGTCTCTTCTCCGCGGACGGCGAAGGGATGAACGCCCGACAGGGAGAGCTCGCCGTGGCCCGCAAGGCCTGGGACGTTCGCTGCATCGAGGGAAGCGAGCAGCCGCCGGGACGCGTCGACATCGAAGGGCGAGCGCTTCGACGCGAGGAAGAGCACCGCGCCCCCGTCTTCGGTGATGAACGAGCCGTCCTCGACGCGGAGCACGCCCCGAAGCTCATTCGCGAGGCGGTCGAGGTGCTCAGGGAAGAGCAGGAAGGGGTCCTGGCCGGCGATCTCCCGGGTAAAGGGCGACGTCGGCAGGGCGAGCTGGGCTTTCAACGCCCGAGCACGCTCGACCAGGGCCGCGTCGTCGGTGCGGGCATCGACCGCGAAGCCGAGGCGGCGCGGGAAATAGAGGGAGTAGAAGTCCTCCTGCATCGCTGGGTCGGGCCCAGTGCGCACCCACGCCACGTCCTCGTCGCCCTCGAGGCGCGCGGCCAGGTCCCGGGCCATTGCCGGAGCCTGGGCTCCGTCCGCGTCGATCACGACGCTCACGGTACGGTTGAGCTCCGAGGCGGCGACGTTGCGGGCCACCTCGGCGATCCGGGGGTCGTCTCCCTCTGGGAGAAAGTGGGTGATGTCGGTCTCGACCTCGAGGCGCGGCACCACCAGGAGGGCCCCGACGACGAGCGCCACGAGGGCGAGGAGCGGTGCGAGGCGGCCCTTCATCGGCTGGCTACATAGCACGAGGAGAGGGGCGCCGGCCGGGCCCTCGGGGGGCCGGCGAGGGCCGCGTACGGGCTGACACACGGAGCGTGGCAGGGCTGACGCCGATGCTCGCGCGACGCCCCGAGATCTTTGATCAATCCGCGACGGAACGTTCGGTGCATCCAAGTGATTCCATGCCGAGGAGAAAAGAAATGCACCGCATCCCGTTTGTCATCGCGCTCGCCCTGGGGGCCATCTGCGCCGCCCCCGCCGCCGCCCAGCCCGTCACCGAAGGCAGTCAGTCCGAGGCCGCGGACGATGCATACGACGGGTACGACGAGGACGACGACTACGACGAATATGAGGACGAAGGGTTCTGCGGCGGTGAAGAGTCGTCCTACGACGACGCCTACTACTCGTTCGAAGACGGCGATTTCGAAGGCGCGAGTGAGATTCTCGTCGCCGCCCTCCGGGACGAGGACCTCTACGACCAGCGGACCTACTACCTAGCGCTCCTGGGTCAGGCGCAACTCCGACTGAACGACACCCGCCACGCGACCGTGAACTTCAGACGGTCGATTGCGGCCGAATCGGCAGGGACCTATTCGACGGGTGCCCGCGTCGGCCTGGCGATCGCGCTCCTGCAAAATGGGCAACGCCAACGGGCCCAGGATGTGGCCGCCGCCTATGCGGACGAACGCTGCGGCCCCGACGAACGCTCCGCCCTCAACTGCTACGTCGCATTTGTCGTCTCCGCGACGGCAGCCCGCGATGACGAGGCCCGCGCCAAGGGCCGCGAGGGCGCCCGGCGCATGCGAAGCGAGATGGACCAGTACGAACTCCCCGCCCTCGCCTACTACGACACGGCCTTCGACGTCGCCGCTTGGCCAGAGCCCGTGAGCGCGCCGACGGACCTCACCGGCAATGCGGAGACGAGGACCGCGGCCGAGGGATGAGACGGTCTGTGCTCATCGCTTTTGCCCTGGCCTTCGGCCTCGGGCTCACCCCGGCGGAGGCCGAGGCGCAGGACGCCGAAGCTGGCCGTCACGCCATCGAGCGCTTCGGCTGCGACAACTGCCATACCCGTCCAGCGCAGCGAATACATTCCGACGGCGGCTGCGTCGGCTGTCACCAGAACGTGCGGCGACGGGCCGCTGGCATGCTCGGCCGGCGCCCCGAGGTCGAGCACCTGCTCACGACGCCGTCCCTGGTGAACGTGACCCGGCGCCTCGAGGCCGAGTACCTCGTTCGCTACTTGCAGGACCCCCACGACGTCCGCCACCGCCTCGACGAGTCGATGCCCCGCCTTCCGGTGAGCGAGGAAGACGCGCGCAACATCGTCGCTTTCCTCACCGGCGAAGCGGGGGTCTATCGGGCCCCGGCCTCCCCCGCCCCGAGCGCGTCACGCGTCGACCGGGGAAGAGAGGTCTTCTCCCTCGGCGGCTGCGCCGGCTGCCACGCCTTCGGGAACGTGCCGCCGCCCTACGAACTCCCCCGGGCCGCCCTCGTCGCTTTCGGCGACAGAGCGACCCTCGCCCCGAATCTGCGGTACGCCCGGGAGCGCATGGACCCGGACACCATGCTCGCGTGGATCATCGACCCCAAGGCGGTCGACGAGGACGCCCACATGGAGGCGCCGGAGATCTCGGCGGCCGACGCCCTCGCGGTCCGCGACTACATCCTCCTGGGCAGCCTAGGGCGCCCCGTCGCGCCACCGGCCGCGCCCAGCGCCGCGCAGGTAACGCCCCTCGGACGTGACGTGGCGTTTCGGGAGGTTCGGGCGATCTTCGGCCAGAGCTGCATCCACTGCCATTCTCACGCGAGCGGCGCCGGCGCGAGCCAGGCCCTCGGATTCGAAGCGTTCGAGCTCGACCTCGCGACCTGGGAAGGAATACGCGCCGGTGTGAGCACGGAGGCCGGCGAGCAACACTCCATTCTCGAGGCGACCGAAGGCGGCGTCTCGCCCCTCGTCGCCCGGCTCCTCCGACGCCACGCGGAAGCGCCACGCGACATCGTCGCTCCGATGCGCGACCCACTGACGCCGGCCCGACGCGAAGAGCCGAATACCGAATCGGTGGGAATGCCCCTCGGACTGCCGCCGCTCTCGCTTGCGCAGATACGCGTCGTACACACCTGGATCGTTCAAGGGGCGCGTCGGTAACTTGGCCCTTCAACCAGCCGGCCGGCGACTGAACCCTCAGATACTGAAGATCCGCGCGGCCTCGGCAGCACTGAATCGACGCCGGGGGTTCACGTCGCTGAAGGTCGTGATGCTCGTATCGCCGTTCGCCTCGTTCATGGTCATCGTCTCGAGAGAGCGGCCATCTCCCTCGAAAACCATGTCGCGGAGAAAACGCGAGAGCGCATCGGTCTTCGGGGTGAGGGTGATGCGCCACCCCGTATCGTCGTTCGTGAAGGCTATGCGATAGGTCCGCTCGAGGGCCGTCCGGTCACCAGCCAGCACGTGGCGGAAGGTATCGACGAACCCCTCCACGACAGCGTTCTGGCCCAGGTCGATCTCTTGACGCCGGCCCCCCGAATCGAGGGTCAAGCGGCCGCCAATGATCAGAGCCTTGGACTCTCGCGGCGAGGTTACGCGGCGGAGGAGGCGGTCCGGCGGGGCGAAGAAGATCTCGCCCTCGCTGCGCAGAGGTACGACCAGCATCGCCATGCGCTTCTCTTCGGTGAAGCGCGCCGACAGCCCAGGCATGTTCGAAAATGCATCGAGCAGGCGGTCCAGGGTCATCGTCGGCCCCTGGGCGAGGGCCCGCGAGGGGCCGGCCAACACAGCTCCCAGGGCGCCCGCTCCGATCAAGGAGAGAAGGTCTCGACGACGCAAATCAGTCATCGACGGCTCCCCGCTCTATGCGCTCTTGCACCGGTCGAGGCACCTCCAAGGGCATCGTGCCGGCGACGTCGGTGCAGACCAGAGTCGTCCACGCCTTCGCCGAGCGACGGCCACCGTGGGACAGGTTCAGGACCTCGTAGCCGATGTGGAGCCTCATGTCGTGCTCGATGATCCGGCTCTTCACCTGGAACCTGTCCCCGTATTCGAGCGGAAAAGCGTGGCGACACCGGGTCTCGATCATCAAGAGGCGATAGCCCAGGTCGATGAAGTCCGGGACGTCGAGGCGGTAGCGCTTCAGCAGCTCGGTGCGAGCGATCTCGAGGTATTTGTAATAGTGGCCGTGCCATACGATCCCCAAGGGGTCGCAGTCGTGAAAAGGGACCGCGGCCTCGTAGACGGCGTGGTCAGCCGGAATCTTCACGCGAAATCGATCTCCCCGACGGGAAGACGCTCCGTGCGGTGCAGATCGAGGACGACCTGGATATCGCGGTCCATCCGGCGGTCCTCTTCGTTCTTCGGCACGTGGGCCCGGACCGCCTCCCACATAGCGCGGCTGCCCTCGCCGACGTTTTCTGCGCCGCGCAGGTCGACCGCTTGCACCGCGCCGAGCAGGTGAACGACCGCCACGGTCTCCGCGAGGTCGAGGATACGCAACGCCTCCCGGGCCGAGATAGTCCCCATGCTGACCTTGTCCTGATTGTGTGACTCGGTGGAGCGGCTGAAGACGCTGGTGGGCCCAGCCATCTTGAGGGCCTCGGCGGTGAGGGCGCTGGCGGTGATCTCCATCGCCTTGAAGCCGTGGTGGGCATAGCGGTCGTAGCCCGTACGGGCCACGAGGTTCGCCGGCAAGCCGTGATTGGTCGCGGGATTGCACAGCAGGTTCAGCTGCCGGTCGAGCAGGTCCGCAATGTTGGAGACGACGTTCTTCAGGGTGTCAGTGGCCAGGCAGCTGTGACCGCCGTAGAAATTGCCCCCGTGCAGGTACCGGCCCTGGTCCGGATCGATGAGGGGGTTGTCGTTGACCCCGTTCACCTCGGTCTCGATGAGCATGCGCGTGAACGGCAGCGAATCGAGCAATACGCCGATCACGTGGGGTGCGCAGCGGATCGAGTAGGGGTCCTGGACCCGGGCAGCTTCTTCGTCGCTCTCCTTGCCGAGGGTCTCCCTGATCCACCGCGCGGCGACGCGTTGCCCAGCGTGGGGCTTCAGCTCGAAGATGCGGTCGGTGAAGTGCCCCGGCTCGCCGCCGAGCACGTCCGAGACCATCGCGGTCGCCGTGCAGGCGAGGCGGGCGAGGCGCCGGGCCCGGTCCCAGGCAATGCAGGCGAGGGCCGTCATGACGCTCGTGCCGTTCATCATCGCGAGGCCCTCCTTCGCACGCAGGCTCAGGGGCTCGAGGCTGAAGGATTCGAGGGCCTCTGCGGCAGGGACTTGCTCGCCCTGGCGCCAAACTTCGCGCTCGCCGACGAGGACCGCGGCGACGTAGGACAAGGGAGTGAGGTCGCCGCTCGCTCCGACCGACCCCTCCTGAGGGACCACCGGCAGGATGCCGAGGCGCACGAGGTCGCAAAGGCGCTCCAGCAATTCGAGGCGAACCCCCGAGTAGCCGCGGGCGAGGGACGCGGCCCGAACGGCGACGATGGCGGCGCTCTGAGCGTAGGTGAAGGGCTCCCCGGTACCGCAGCCGTG
>JAFDCW010000097.1 GCA_019312705.1 Deltaproteobacteria bacterium | reverse complement strand
CCTCAACTTGGTGATCTTCGTCTGCATTTCGTCGATCTGGCGACCCAGAATCCCGGACATCAGCCCCGAGGCCTCTCCGGCGCTCTTGCAGGTGTTCTTGAGATCGAAGAGCTCCTTGATGTCCGAAAGCGAGAGGCACGCCTCCCGGAGATCGAGGATGAGCTGGAGCTTGAGGAGTTCGCGCTCGTCGAACATGCGATGGCCCCCATCGCTGCGGCTCGCCGGCCGGAGGAGCCCCGCTTCTTCATAGAATCGAACGGTCCTGAGGGTGCTCTCGGTGAGCCGCGCCATGTCTCCGGTCGTCAGAAGGCAACGACGGCCCCCGTCCGAAGTGCAGCTATTCTCTTTGGCTTGGTCAGTCACCGGATAGAAACCGTAAATCCCTTGTGAATCTATAGGGAACTGGGTGGCGGGGTGTCAACCCGGGGTCCGTCGTATCCAGGGTGGGCATGCCTTTTTTGAATTATCGAGCAACTGACGGGGGGCTGCCGCCGATAACGGGCACAGATCGTTTCGTAAACAAAGGAGATCGCCAGTGACCACGTTTCGAATTTCCGCGCCCGTTCCCGTCGTCGAGTCCTCGTCCTCGGTTCGTGTCGAGCCCACCGGCGTTCGCGCCACCGCCCCGGGCACCGCTCGCCGCTTCGAGGATGCCCTCGAGGTTTCGGCCGGAGTCGTGCTGGATGGGGTCGAGGCGGCCAGCTCCTTCGTCCCCGGGGGCGGGGTGGTCTCCGCCGCGGTTCGCGGGGCTCGATCGACGGCCGCAGGCCAGACGGGTTCGGCTGGATCGGCCGGGGCTGTGGGCACCGGGGGCCCCGGCGCCCTTCCTGGGATGGGTGGCCAGTCGGCGGCCATGCAGGACAACATGGCGTTTCTGGAGCTCCAGCAGCAGATGCAGTCCGAGAATCGCCGGTTCACCACCCTCTCCAACGTGCTGAAGGCGCGCCATGAGACCGCCAAGAACAGCATCAACAACATTCGGTAGACGGGGGGCTTCCGGGGCTCCGCTACCTTGCGGCGGCCTTCTCTATCTGGATACCCTCCGCGGAGGTCGACGATGAGTTCTTCCATCAAACCTCCCGGCAGTCCGCCGGGAACTCCTCCGCCGGGGTCCGCTGGATCCGCCGGAGAGGGCGGTGCTCCCCGAACCGGGGAGTCGTCCGAGACCTTTCAGAAAGTTCTCGAAGAGGTCGCCGCGCCCGATGCGTTGGGACCAGCGAAGTCGGCGACGGCGCCGGACGCGATCGAGGCCCTCGCGGCGGATGCCGCTGCGGGGCGCGTGAGCGTAGATCAGGTGGTCGACCGCCTGGTCTCTCGTGCCCTCGAGAACCCCACCGCGGCGGCGCTACCGCCGGCTCAGCGCGCAGAGCTCGAGGCTCATCTGCGAAGCGCACTGGCCGATGACCCAGCTCTGTCTGCGCTTACCCAGGACTTATTAAGTGGCGGCTGAACGGCAAGCATCAACAATCCTCCTCCTCACGACGGCGGCTCTTCTGGCCTCGGTTGGCGCGCTCGCGTCGGCCGCCCCGGCGTCAGCCCAGGACCCGTCGGTGCGCGCCTACGTGCTCGCCGTCCCCGACAACGCTGAGCTCGAGCCCATCGCGGCGCGGGTCGGCGCGGCGGCACGGGCTTCGCTTCGTTCGCTGAGCGGCGTCGACTGGGCCGGGGCGGATCGACACTTCCTCGGCTACAGCGACTACACCTACGAGCACCTCGCGGCCGCCCGCCAGAAGCTTGATACCGGGCGTCAGTACTACCTGAACCTCGAGCTCCCCGAGGCCATCGGGGCACTGCGCTCTGCGGTCGAAGATTTCGACGCCTCCGCGGCAGCCCTCGAGGACCCTTCGGATCTCGGAGAAGCGTTGCTCTTCCTCGGGGCGTCTCTGGTCTTCGAGGGGCAAAACCGCGAAGCGCGTCAGGTCTTCGCGCGCCTGCACGTGCAGATGCCCTACCTCGAGCCCGACGCCAACCTCTTCAACCCCGACATCCTCGCAGAGTATGAGCGCGCGGCCCCCCGAGACGCCCAGAACCCGCAGACGTCCATCACGGTCGAGAGTGAGCCGAGTGGCGCCATCATCTACGTGGACTACGTCGCCCGCGGAAGAACCCCGATGACGGTAGACGGGCTCGCCGCGGGGCGCCACGTCGTCCGCGTCACCCGCCCCGGGGCCACACCCTTCGTCCAGGCCGCGACCACCCGTCGGCGCGGGAACGAACAAGTTAACGCTTTCCTCGAGGACAACGACGGTACGCCGGGGCTCGCGGACGCCACCCGCGGGCTGCGCGAACACGACTTGGAGACCATGGAGGACGGCGACGCCCTCCACCAGATCGCCGACGCCCTCGAGGTCGATAACATCGGCGTCATTCAGGTCTCCGCAGAAAGCGACGACCAGGTTCGACTGCGCTTCGTGATGTTCGACGTGGCCACCGGCGAGCACTCGCCGGCCCTCGCGGGGCCCGTGGCTACAGCCTTTGGCTCCCTCGAGTCGGGGGTTCAGCAGCTCATTTCTCAAGGGCTCGCGGTGGGCCTTTCGGAGGCCGCCGCGGCGAGCGACGACGAGCGCATCCCCGCCCAAGGGGGGGGGGGAGGCTCGACGCCCATCCGTGGAGGCAGTGAAGCCGGGCCGGCTTTCTACGAGACGTGGTGGTTCTGGGCCATCGTGGGGGTGGTGGTGCTCGGCGGTCTGACCGCGGGTATCGTCGCGGCGGCAAGTGGCTCCGGCGGCCAGGACCTCGGCCAGGACCCCGGCGGCCAGGTCATTCTGACTTTCTGAGCGATGCAAAACGCTTTCATACGAACGGCATCAGGGCTTCTTCTCTCGCTCCTCTCCCTGTTGGCGCTCGCCCCCGTGGCGGCGGCCCAGGGCGCCGGAGATGAGGCCGAAGAGATCAAGGTCGCGATCATCCTCATCGGCCAGGACGGGGCGGAGCGTGCAGACGAGACCATGCTCACTGCGGGCATGCGTCGGGGGCTCCGGAACATCGAGCGCCTCGATGACGAGCACCCGGCCGACATCCTGACGGATCACCAGCAATCCGACGAAGTCTACGCGACGATCCAGGAAGAGCCTGACGCCATTGCGCAGCTCCTCGTCGATGGGCAAGCGCGACAGGCAGAGGCCCGGGCTGCGGCCGCCCTCGAGATTTTCGAGGACAACCTCATCGACGTGAAGCGCTCGATGCTCGCGGACGTCTACGCCCTCCTCGGGGTCGCTCAGTGTTTGCAGCGCGGCCGTCGCGAGGATTGTCGGGCGACGTTCCAACGGGTGGTCACCTTTCGCGAGCATTTCTACTACGATATCGAGCGCTATCCGGCGCGCTTCGAGACCTTCTTCAACAACGTCCAGACCGAACTCATCGACGGCAACCTTCGCGGCGCCATCGAAGTCGTGACCGATCCGCCTGGCGCCGAAGTCTTCGTCGATGGTCGGAGCATCGGGGGGTCTCCGGTGGTGGCCGAGACCCTTCTGGTGGGCGACCACTACCTCACCGTCAAGGCCATCGGCTTCGAGAAGCAGATCCTCCGGGTGACGGTCGAGGATTCGTACCAGGCGACGGCCGACGTGGTGCTCGAGACGAGCAGGAGCGCGCTCCAGATCACTCAGTTGATCGAAGACATGCCCGGGGAGCTCGGAGAGCCCCTGACCGGTCTTTCCATTGGGGGGGTCAGGACGCTCTTGATGGTCCGCCAAGTCGTCGCCGGGATCGTGACGCCGTCCGGCGAGGATCGTCTCGCGCTGCACCTCTATCTCTATGATCTCAAGACGCGACACCTGCTCTCGGAGCTGGAGGTGACGGTGAGTCGCGGCGAAGAGGGGCTCATGGAAGCCGAGGCGCTGGTCGCGGAACTCTATGACGGGGTCGACCTCTCCGGTGTGGTGGCAGCCCCCGATCTGGCCCCGGACATCGAGGACAACGATCCGATCTTCGTCAAATGGTGGTTCTGGACCGCCGTTGCGGTGGTGATTGGCGGCATTATCGCCATCGGGGCTGCAGCGGCTTCCGGGGGCGGCGAGCAGTTGCCCAACGGCTGGTACCCGGCGACCGGCACAATCGATTGATCTCGGCGGCCCGGGGCCTAGGTTCGACCGTGAGAGTCCCGCCCGTCCGCGTCCCGGCTTTCGTTTTGGCTCTGGTCCTGGTCATCCCGTCGACGGGAGCCTTGCTCGGTTGTCGGGGTAACGACGACGAGGGGCGGCAGCCTCGCCGTGCCCCCCCCGAGTCGTCTCTCGCCGGATCTTCCGGGCAGGCTCGGTCTTCGAAGGCGCCCTCTCCGGTCTTCTTGCCCCAGGGGCCGGCCCGACCTCCAAGTCACGGTGCCGGGCCGCCGCGGATCGCACCCGCGCCGGTTCCCGATGTCGACTACCAGGGCGACGATCTGGTGGACGCGATGCGCCTCGTCTATCGCGTCACGTTCCGCATCCCCCAGGTCCTCGGTGAACCTCCGGACACCCTCCCTCGACCGACCGCCGAGCTGCACATCGATGTCTCCGAGGACCGTCTGCACGCCCGTTTCTCCGGGCCCGGGTGGCCGGTCGATTCGGGGTCCGTGGTGCGTATCCGCCGAGACCTCGGCGGGGCCTACGTATTCGACGGCGACGGGGGACGGCACGTAGGCGCGGGAATGCTCGCTTCCTGGTTTCAGGGGGGCAGCTTGGGGCGCGGCCAGCCGGCGGTCGGGGTGCGCCGGGCGCCGCGGTCCGAGGCGGGGGCGCCGGGAGAGCTGATCTGCGCGCTGCTCGCCGAATGGTCGAGCCGCCCTCGCAGCGAGCTCGAGCGGCGCTGCGGCGGGGGGGGCGCACCTCTCATTTTCCGGCTGGGCGCTTGGCGTGCTCAGCGCACCGCCGAGGTCCCGGCGCGGCTCCCCCGGAGAGCTCTGCGCGCCGACCACGAGTCTCCTCCGGAGAGAATCGCCTCGAGCACCACCCGACCATTCATGGAGGAGTCGGTCCTCGCCCGGGTGCCCCTCGCGAGGCGTCTGCGGCGGGGCGAAGTGATGCCCCCGCCGACGGGATCCGTTCGGGTGCAAAACGACGGGCCGACGCGCATCGTGGTGACGGTGGGCGGCATGCCCCTCGGTTGGGTGGATCGCGGAGCGGTCGGGACGTTCGGGGGCCTGGTGCCCGGGGAACACATCGTGGGCGCTATGCGGCCCCTCGGGGGCCTGGCGCTGTCGCCCCATCGCCGGGACGTTCCCCTCGAACTTCGGATCCGCCCCCCCCGCCCGCGCCCTTAATTGGGCTTGGACGCGTCGTCGTCGTCGCCGGCGGCCCGGACGAGGCGAGCCGAATTTGCAAACCGGACGAGGTTTTCGTGCACCAGCTCGAGGACTTCGAGGCGCACGGCGAGAGTATAATAATCCTCCTCACGGACGTCTCCGAGGGCTGCGACCGCGTCCCGAACCTCGTCTCGAAACTTGGGCGGGACCTTGAACTCGGCTCCCCAGCCCTCCGCGGAGTCCGACGTGGCGCATTCGAAAACGATGCCGACGGGGTTCAGGGAGAGGGGGCCAGGGTCGAACTCGAGGCGCCAATCCTCGTACTCGGAGCCGAAATCGACCCACCGACCGGTACCGAGGTGTCGCCGGGCGACCTCGCCGAAATACGCTCCTGCCGCCGGGATCACCAGGGCGAGGACATCGTCCTCCGAATCCGAGGCGATTCCGAGGTAGTGATCGAGGAGGGGGAGGGTGTCCTGGGTGTAGTCGAGGTCTACCCCGATGGACTCCTGCGCGAAGCGGGTGCACGCCTCGGCCAGGTCGTGGACGACCTCGGGGGGAGGCGGGAGTTCGTCGGTTACCGTCATTGCACCTCGCTCTTACTGGACTCGCCCGTTCTGTGCTACTCGATAGCTCCCATGAACGCGCGAGATGACGGGGAGCGGGAGGGCGAGACACAGGAGCCGGCGTACACCGGACCTGTTGGCAAGACCCGTCGCGAGCAGGTGCATGTCACGATCCCTGGAGGTCACCTGCGCTCCATCCCGATCTACGTCGCCGTCGACGTGAAGAGCGATCCGGGCTTGAAGGAGGGTGCCCTCGGCGGGGCTCTGCACCGATTCGAAGGCGGCGAAGAGCTCGCCATGCCCTTCATCTATCACGACCCTGACGCCCGCAAGATGGCGCTGGTGATTCCAGAAACCCTTCGCCACCGAGAGCTCCTCGAGCGGGCCCGCTTCCTCGAGCGCCTCGGCGCCGACACCGACCACGAGGTCCCACGGTACGTCCGAGAAGCGGCCGTCGTCATCGGTGCCCAGGAATTGCTCGCCTACGTGGAGCGGAAGGCGCCGCCCCAAGATGGGTCCAAAGCCGCGGAAGAGGCCGCGGAGGCGGCCGGGGCCCTCGCCATTCGGGAGAGCGAACTCGACGGTCGCAACGAGCAGCTCTCGGAGCGTGAAGAGCGTCTGCACACGCGCGCCGAAGACGTCACCCGCCGCGAAGACGAAGTGCGCAGCGCGGTGGAGATGTTCGAGGTCCAGCAGCGCGACCTCGAGGTTCAGCAGCAAGAGCTCGCGCGTCGCCTCGACGAACTGCAGCAGCGCGAGCGTGAGCTCGCCGAGCGGGCGAAGGCTCAGCCGCGCAGTCTTTCGTCGGCGCCTCCGCCTGCGGCCGCCGTCGAAGAGGCCGAAGACGACGACATCGAAGAGCTTGAGGAGATTGATTCGATCTCGACAAACACTGCGGTGATCCGCGCCGAAGATGTCGAGATGGTCGACGATGACGACGAGCACGACGATCATGACGACCATGACGACGACCGCTCCATCGGTGAGGTCGCCGAGGCCGATGACGGCGCCGAGGTCGATGACGACGATGAGATCGAGGAGCTCGACGAGTCGGACATGATGTCCGAAGAGGTCACCGGCATTACCCTGGCACCCCAGGAGCCGGAGTCCGACGATTCCCAGAGCGTGCAATCGGGCAGTTATCCCCGGGCGGCGGTGACTCCCCCCGAGCACTTCCTCTCGGACCGTCACGTCGAAATGGCGGCCAAGTGTGACGGGGCCGTTTGGCTCTTTGCGCGCCTCGACGAAGGCCGCGAAGACGCCTATCGCGGGGGAGCGGAGCTCTTGGCCCAACTCGTCGTGGTCAAGGGATGTCCCGTCGTCGTGCTGGCCCTCGTCGAAAATCGCGACGAAGGACGCCCCTTTGTGCGGCGCGTGGTCCTCGACCCCCGGGATGTGGACGACCGGTCGGTCCTGGAATCCCTGCGCGCCGACTTCGAAGCCACGGTGGCGCTCTTCGGGCCGAGCGGACGCTTCGAGCGCACGGTAGAGGTCGCGGCGCCTCGCCGGGTGAATGTCGCCATGATCCTCGAGCGGGTCTCCCTGACCAAAGAGAAGAGTGCCCAGCTCGACACCGCTACGGCCAAGGAGCGCGCCCTAGCGGTGCCGCCCCCAATCAAGGACGACGGCCACCCATTCTTGGAGGAGGTCGAGGCTGTGCACTCGGCCGCCGAAGCGGCGAACGCCCTCGCCCAGCTCGTCGTCTGGACGACCTCGGAAAAGCTCAACACGGCTCTCCTGGTGCTGTCGATACCGGGCGACTTGGTCGACGGGGCGACCCGGCAGATTCTCGCGAACGCCGTCGACCGAGGCCTCGCACTGACTCCGGAGCTCACCACCCGGGCCCTCGCCGTGGGCGTTGCCCCGGACGAAGGCGCCCTCGTCATCCGACAGCTGGAGTGCTTCCGGGAAACCACGGCGGACGAAGACTCCGGGGGGCTGTCCGCGGAGGACGTCGCGGACAACTGGGAGCAGCTCCTCGAAGCGGCGAACGAAAACGAGATCGCCGTCGACGGACCGACCCACGAGCGCGCCTGGTCGGCCATCCGCACAGTCAGGGGTGACGCAACCGGCGAGCACGCCGGTCTGGCCGAGGTCGACGCCGCCAAGCTCCCGGACATGGGCAAGCCCGAGCTGGTCATGCTCATGGACCACCCCAAGCATCGTCTGGGCGCGGCCCTCGAGCTCTGCAAGCGCGAAGACCCGGAAATGCTCCAGAGCGTCTACAAGGCCGTGCGCAAGATGTCCCGGACCGAGGTGGTCCGGATCGTTCCCCGCATCGTCGACTATGGTGAGACCTCTGGAGACGCCCTCATCGATGGGCTGAGCGCCCGGAAGACTTTCGTACGCCAAGCTTCGGCTCTCGGCCTCGGTGAGGTCGGTCTCCGCCGGGCCGTCGTGCCCCTCGCCCACCTTCTCCTGAGCGAAGACAGCGACGTCTGGCCGGAGGTCGCCCGGGTCCTCGGCGGCTTCGGCCGCTCGGCGTTCCGCCAGGTGGCCCGTTTGCTCAAGGATCCCAAGGGTCGACATGATCGGCTCAAGGTGACGCTCGGGCATCTGGCCAATCACGGATGCGAAGACAAGGTCGAGGCGCTAGCCAAAGAAAGCGACAAGGCAACTGCCGTCATTGCCATCGAGGCCATGACGTTACGTCATGATTTGAAGCGTTTGGAGCAGCAGATCCTGAGCGACGGGGCGCTTTCCGACCCGGACCCCGTACTGAACTTCTCCCGTCGATTCTATCAAGAGCTCAAAGGGACCGCCCCGGAAGGTGATTTGGACACCGTTCTACCCCCGTCCCTGGACGGTGGGAGCGAAAGTATCGTACCGTAAGGTACCAAGATCGTGCACGAAGGGATTTACATCCCTCCCTCATGGTTCTAAAAGGCGTAGACGGCCCGCGAAATGCGATTCGGAGTATTCAGCGACGTTCACGCCAATATCGAGGCGCTCTCGGCCGTAATGGAGTCGTACGAGTCCGAGAGCATCGATCAATTCTACTGCATCGGTGATGTGGTCGGATACGGCGCGAGCCCCAACGAGTGTTGCGACATCATCCGCAACAATACCGTGGCGACCATCCTCGGCAACCACGACGCCGCCGTCGCGGGCCGGATGGACTACTCCTATTACTACGAAGCCGCCCGCCAGGCCCTCGACCGCCATGCGTCGCTGATCAGCGACCAGAACATGCAGTGGCTCAAGCAGCTTCCGTACAAACACGAGATCGCCGACACGGGCGTGCACCTCTGCCACGGGTCGCCGGTTCGTCTCGAAGAGTTCGACTACATCTTCGCTCCCGAGCAGGCGCGCGAGTGCCTCTCAATCTGGGACCAGCTCGGTGACATCACCTTCATCGGGCACTCGCACCTGTGCAAAGTCTTCGCCCTCCGGCCCGGCGAGGTCGAAGAGCTTCCCGCCAAGGACTTCTCCCTGCGCAAGGGATACAAGTACATCGTAAGCGTCGGCTCCGTTGGTCAGCCCCGGGACTACGACAACCGCGCGAGCTTCACGGTCTTCGACAGCGACACCCGCGAGTTTCAGTTCAAGCGCGTCGAGTACGACATCGAGTC
>JAFDCW010000733.1 GCA_019312705.1 Deltaproteobacteria bacterium | reverse complement strand
GGCGGTAGGGTCCTTCCACATCGCTCGGATCAGCATCTCCCGGCCCTGCAGCAAGAACGCGACCCGATCGTCGCCGCCGACGCCACCGCCGTCCTGGCCGACCCGAACGCCGATGCCCTGGTTGGCCTCCAGCCAGTCAACTTCGATGCCCACCGCTGGGGCCCGCAAGGGCGCGACGGACGTCGCCGTGCCGGTACCGCCGTCGTCGGTCGCGGTGGTCGTGGAACCCGCCGTATCACCCTCGGTGCCACCACCGCCCGCCGCGCCGGACGAGTCTCCGCACGCGATGAGGCATGCCGCAGTGATCGTGAGAGATGAGTACCAAACGTTACGCATGCACCAACCCTAGCAGTCGACCATGAACCCGGCGAGCTTCAAGCTCGCCACCACCGCCTCCCGCCGTGAGGGCTCGACCGACTCGAGCACTCGCGCGGGGACTCGCCACCCCTCGAACTCGGCTCGCAGCGGATAGTTCGCTCGCTGTCGTGAGAATGCTCCCGCGCGCTCAGCCTCAGGGAGGTCGAGCAACGACCGCATCGCCCGATCGTCCGCTACGAGCGGGCACGCCTGAAGCAAACACCAGGCCGCCGCCTCGTGCGCAGCAAGCCGCGACGGGAGTCCCTCCGTCGAAACGACCTGCGGCGAGAACGCGCACCCTGTCTCGGAAACGGCCAGGCCGCGGTGCTCGGCCAACGCGCGGCGAATCATCGCAGTGGCCGTCGCCTTGCCCTCACGGCTGTAGCCCGCAACATGCGGTGTCCGCCACAGCACACGGGCGTCCGCGAGCACGGGCCAACACAAGTTGGGCTCACCTTCCCAGACGTCGAGGGCCAAGAATCCAGCGTAGCCACCCGCGGCCAGCACCCGATGGTCGATGACGGCACCGCGACTCGTGTTCACCAGCAACGCATCGGCGGGCATGCGGCCAAGCTCGGCCGCGCCGAAAAGGTGGTGGGTCGGATGAGCGCCATCTCGCGTGAGGGGCACGTGCACAGAGACCACCCCGCATTCTTCGATCAACTGTGGCAGCGGGACGTAGGTCACATCCGGGTCGAGCGCCACCGCTTGCTGCGGGGGATCGGAGACGAGGACGGTACGACCCAGGGCACGAAACAAGCGGGCGACCCGGCCGCCGATGGCACCGTGTCCAACGACACCGACCGTGCTGGACTCGGCCCAGTCGGAATTGTGGCGGGCCGCTCCCACTACCGTAGCCAATACGAACTGGGTGACGGCATTCGCGTTGCAGCCGCGGGCGTTGGCAAACGTGATCCCCGCGCGTGCCAGCCACCCCACGTCGACGTGGTCTTGGCCAATCGTCGCACTGCCCACGAAGTCGACGGGGGTGCCGGACACGAGGGCCGAGTCCACCCGGGTCACACTGCGCACGATCAGTGCGTCGACCCCCGTGAGCGCCCCGCGATCGATGTCCTCCCCGGCGAGCCTCGTCACCTGGCCTAGATCGTCGAAGCTGCCCGGAATGGCCGCGTCCACAAGGATGCGCACGGCGCCCTCGATAGCACGAAACGGTCCGGGGACCACTCCCCCACGGGCCGGGTGGTCGGTTTCGTTGCCCCTGGGAGGCCCCGAGATCTGGACGCGATTGGGCTTTCCGCCCCGTCGCCACGGGAGTAAGGTCCCCTCGATGAAATTCCGAAGCTCGGTACTCCCACTGCTCCTGGTCCTGGCCTGCCACGCCGCCGACTCCGCGTCGCCGGCCGACTCCGCGAGCGCTGCCGCCACCGGTCCGGTCGACAGCGCCTCGATTCTCGCAGCCTCCGATCTTCCCGCCACCCTAGCGGCGCCGTTACCGGGTGATCCCGCTGGGGTCACCATTCACCGCCTGAGCAACGGCATGAGCGTGTACATCAGCACGGTTCGTGACGAGCCGAGATTCGACGCTTGGATCGCAGTACGGACGGGCGGCCGAAACGACCCGGCGAATTCCACCGGACTCGCCCACTACCTCGAGCACATGCTGTTCAAGGGGTCGGACGAGTACGGGACGCTCGACATGGAGGCCGAGCAGCCCCACGTTGACCGCATCGCCGCCCTCTACGACGAGCTCCGCAAGGCCGATGAGGGCAGGCGCGCAGAGATCTTCAAGGAGATCGATGCAGAGACGGTCGCGATCTCCAAGACGGCCGTGCCCAACGAGCTCTCGAAGACCTACTCGGCCATCGGCGTTCAGGGTCTCAACGCTTTCACCAACAACGATGCCACCGTCTACATCGGCAGTGTGCCCGCGAATCGCATCGCGTCCTGGGCCCGCGTCGAGTCCGAGAGATTCCGAGATCCTGTCTTCCGTCTGTTCTTCCCCGAGCTGGAGGCGGTCTACGAGGAGAAGAACCGTGGCCTCGATAGCCCCGGGCGTCGCGTCTACAACCTGGTGAGTCAGACGCTGTACCCCGACCACCCCTACGGTTCACAGACCGTGCTCGGCAGTGTCGAGCACCTCAAGACCCCGGCCTACGGCGACATGGTGGCCTACTTCGAGCGCTGGTACGTGCCGAACAACATGGCGATCATCCTGGCCGGCGACGTCGATGCCAAGACCGCCCTGCCGATCCTCGAAAAGTACTTCTCAGGCGCGGAGTCCAAGCCCGTCCCCGAAAAACCTCCCGGCACGATCACCCCGATCAAGGGTCGCAAGTTCGCGAGCCTAAAGGCCAAGGGAGAAGAGACGGTCCAGATCGCGTGGCCGACGGTCCCGGTGGGTCACCCCGACGAGGATGCCCTCGTCGTGATGGACTGGCTCGTCGACAACTCGTCCAGCGGGCTGCTGAACGTCAAGCTCCTGTTGAGCCAAAAACTCCCGTCGGGCGGCTCGAACCCCCAGATCCAGCCCGAGGCTGGGCATTGGAATATGCGCGGCACAGCGAAAACCGACCAGAGCCTCAAGGAGGTCGAGGACCTCCTGCTCTCGGTCCGCGACGCGATCGTTGCCGGTGAGTTCACACAGGAGCAGATCGACGCGATCGTGCTCAACGAGGAGATCAGCCTCAAGCAGCGCATGGAGTCCACCGGCGGGCGCGTCAGCCTGATGCAGGATGCGTTCATCGAGCGCCAGCCCTGGGCCCACGTGGT
>JAFDCW010000096.1 GCA_019312705.1 Deltaproteobacteria bacterium | reverse complement strand
CACGGCGAAGCGGGAGCCCTGCGCATCATCGACGCGTTGATCGGCACTTCAATCGTGGTGATGGTCGTGGGCTACGGCGCGGGGCTCCTGCCCTGGCGGTTCTTCATCATGGTCGTCGCGCCGGTGGCCCAGCTAGTCCTCTACAAACGCGCCTACCGGCGGGGTTTGACCAGCAAGGACTGCATTTCGCTCACCTGGCTGGGCGCCGCCATGTTGCTCGCCTTTCACCTCTGGGTGGTCGCCGGCCTGCCCGGAGTCGGGGTCTGACCATGGCGACGATGGAGCTCCTCTGCGCTGGAATCGTCGGCCTCTACGTCCTCGTGAAGTTGAGCCAGAGCGATGCGCGCGGCGCTTTCCTCGCGCGCATGGCCTTCTTGGTGGCAGCCGGTTGGCTCGGCGAAAACACGATCATCCACGCCTACGGTTTCTATCAGTACAGCCCCGAGTGGAGCGTCTTCATCGACCGCGTGCCTCTCATGGTCATCCTGGTCTGGCCGATGGTCATCCACTCGGCCTGGGACCTCGCGCGAGCGCTCACGACCCGCCATGTGGCCTTGGTCGGCGCCGCCATCGTGCTCGCCGACGCGTCGCTGATCGAGCCCATCGCGGTCCAGGCCGGCCTGTGGTCTTGGAACCACCCTGGCCTCTTCGAGGTTCCGCCGGTAGGCATCCTGGGCTGGGCCCTCTTCGCCTGGGCCTGCCTCGTGGCGTTTCAGGCGCGTCGCCCTTGGGCCGCGGTCTTCGCCGCCCCCGCCTTCGCCCACGCATCTCTCCTCGCATGCTGGTGGGTCTTCTTTCGCTGGGTCGACGGCACAGTCCCACCATGGCCGGTGGTCACCTTCGCCTGGGTGCTTTCGGTCGCCCTCGCCGTCTACGCGGTGCGGGCCCGTCTGTCGGACCGCCTCACACTCAGCGACATGCTGCTGCGCATGCCCGGCGCGCTCTTCTTCTTCGTCCTCCTCGCAATGCATGCGAGAGACCTGCCCGCCCTCGTCGCCTACGCCGTTGCTTTTGCTCCGCCCTACCTCGCCATGACCCCCTGGACATCCGGACGCCCGGCCCCCCCGAGATGACCAGCCGGGACTGACGAAAGAGAGCTGTCGCCGCCCTTGTTTCAGGGCGTCGCGGCGTAGGCTACCCTCGGGCGATGCGAATCATCCTCCCTCTCTTGGTGTCATCTTTGGCGTTGCTAGTTGGCTGCGGGGACGACGTGTCCACAGACGCAGGCTCGGATGCGGCCCCGGACTCGGCTTCAGACGCGGCCTCCGACGCATCTTCGGACGCGGCCCCGGACGCAGCTTCAGACGCAGCCCCGGACGCAGCTTCGGATGCGGCCTCGGACGCGGCCTCGGACGCGGCTTCAGACGCGGCTTCGGACGCGGCTTCAGACGGCGGCGCGTGCGCGGATTGCATCGGCGCAGACCTGACCTGGGGCTTCACCGGAGGCTTCGTAGCGTCACGGCGAACGTCGGTCCTGTCCTCGTGCCGGACCTACACGCTCACCGAGTTGGTCTTCGGCTCCCCCGATGAGACTCGGGTCTGCACCAACGACGTGCCGTGTGAGTCGACCGCTGCGGTCGACATGGCAGACGTTCTAGCCGCCCTCGCCCACGCCGATGTCGTCGCCGCCTTCGCCGCCGCGCCGGTTACCTACGGCCGCGACCTGCGACCAATGGATGGGCCCATCTTCCAGGTGTCGCAGTCCGGGGCGACCTTCCTCGTCGGATCGCCGTGCACGGGCACGGGCGCCTGCGTGCCCATCCCCTCGGGCGTGCAAGCGTTGGTCGACCTGCTGAGGGCCCTCGAGGCCGAGCGCCTGACCGAGCCCGACTGCACAACCGTCTTTCCCTGAGCGGCGACCGGCGCTTCAGCCCGACTTCCGACGACGGACCAGCAGGGCCGCGACAAGCCCCAGAAACCCGAGGCTGCCCGCGGGCTCGCCGCCGGCACCGCAACCGCAGCCCCTCGTCGCACCTAGGCCGGGGCCGGCATCCCGCGAAGCGTCGCCACCCGCATCCGGAGTGCCGGAATCGACGCCGCCTGCGTCCGCTGGCGGCGGGGGTGGCGGCGGCGGGTCGATCGCCGGTTCGGGCAGCGCGCCGAGAGGTGCACACGTCGTCTCGTCCGGGCAGTCGACTTGGAAACGATGGCTATGCATGCCCGTCGTCATGGACCCGTCGACGAGGATCGCGCCGGGGGAGAGGGCTGCCGTGTACCAATCGCCCGGAATGAGGTCCGCGTCGGGCTGGAAGCGCACGATGCGCGATGACCCTTCCCCGCCCCACCGGGTATAGGCCAAGGTGAAGGGGTGCGGCGCGGCCGCGTCATCGACGAAGGTCCCGGTCGCCGACCCGTTCTGCACGCCCTTCCCGAGAACCAACGTCACCCAGCTCGCGACGCTCGCGGCGTCACCCGTGCGCAACCTCCGGGGCGCGTCAGGCCAAGCGTGGATCACGACCTGCGATTCGTCGAAACGTCCGTGCAGGCGCTGCCAGATGGCCTCGAGGTAGTGCGCCGTCGGTACGATTTCGGCACGCAGGCTGCCCGCAACGCCGGCATCGAGGTAGTGAGCCGCAGCCCAGGGGATGACCGGCCGGTACATTTCGCCGTTGGCCTCGGCGATGGACGGGCCAATGACGTCGTTCACGTAAACCCCAAGACGGCCGACGCTGTGGCGGATCACCTCGGCGTCGACGTCCTCGGTGAGCCCGACAAAGAGCGGCAAGAGGTCGTCGACGGGCACATAGTCGCTAGGCACCATCCAGAAGTACCCGTCTTGAACGAGAAACCCGTCGGTCCCCGGGTCCGCTTCGGCCTGACCCGCCCCGTCCCGCTCCTCGACCTCGTAGAGGAACGTCGAGTCGAAGAGCTCGTCCTGGAGGCCGTGGGCGGCGCAGCCCATCAGGAACGCGACGAGCAGACGCTCCTCCCGGGTGTCGTAGGTCGGACCATAGGTGGCGCGCACGCGCTCGATGAAGTCTTCGATGAACGGCTCCCAGTGGGCGTGCTCGCCATAGGCACGAGCCTGGTCCTCGAGCGCCGCGTCGGTCGCGGCGTAGCCCGAATCGGGGAAGGCGGCGCCCATCAGGGCCGCCCCGCGCATCTCTGGGTCAGAGAGCAGCGTCTGGACCTCACCGTCCGCCAAAGCGTCGATCGCCCAGCCCGTCACGTGCACGTGGCCGTGCACACCGTGGGCCGCGGCGCCAGCGGGCACGCCAACGGTCAGCAGCCCCGCCGCGACGACGCACACGACGAAACCGAAAGAACCGAAGAAACCTCGACACGTCACCCGCAGGTCCCCGGAGCATCCGGATCATCACACATCACACCGCATCCGCAGATCGAGGCCCCCGTACAGGTCATGCCCGCTGCGCAGTCGCGGTCCGCCCAGCACTCACCGGGAGCCGGCGGGTCCTGGCAGACTCCGTCCCCCATGAGCCGGCACTCGGCGCCGTAGCAGCTCGCCTCGCCTGCGCAGTCGGCGTCATCGAGGCAGCACCCGGTCTGCGCGCCGACGAGGCACGTATCGTCGGCTTCGACGCAGTAGCCGTCGCCAGTGCTCGCCTCCCGACAGACGAGGTCGCCGCAGCAGGTATCGCCCCGGTCACAGCGCGCGCTCATAGTGATGCAGCCAGCATCCCCGGCGGCATCCCCGGCCCCAGTATCTGCAACGCCCCCGTCACGCACCCCGGTATCGACGGCTGTCCGGGCGTCGTCACCGCAAGCTCCCGCGAATACTGCGAGCAACAAGGCGGCCGGGACCGCCGGGGCGAACAGGACGCCACGCGGGGTTTTTCCAAAGAAAGTGACCATGCGCCGATTGTATCGGGCTCTGGGACTCGCGTCAGCGGTTGGGGACGAACGAGGACGGTGGCATGCTCCGGCGCCGGGCGTACCTCTCGCGTCCACCCACGGAGCAAGCACGAATGAGCCAACGCAAGCGTCTCGCCATCCTGGCCGCCGGCGGCCCCGCCCCCGGCATCAACGCCGTCATCGGCGCAGCGACCATCCGCGCCAACCTCGATGGCATGGAGGTCGTAGGTCTCCGAGACGGCTTCAAGTGGATCATGGCGGGCGACATCGACCACGTGATCCCCCTGACCATCGACCAAGTCAGCCGCATCCACTTCCGCGGAGGCTCCTTCCTCGGCATCTCCCGAGCAAATCCCACCAAGGACCCGGAGGACCTCGAGCAGACGGTCATCTCGCTACTCCGACTCAATGTCTCGATGTTGATCACCATCGGCGGGGACGACACGGCGTTCTCGGCGATGAAGCTCGAGGAGAAGGCCGATGGCCGCATCAAGGTGGTGCACGTCCCCAAGACCATCGACAACGACCTAGACCTGCCCTCCCACACGGACACCTTTGGCTATCAGACGGCGCGCCACGTCGGGGTGCAGACCGTCAAGAATCTCATGGTCGACGCCAAGACGACGTCGCGCTGGTACTTCATCATCGCCATGGGTCGAAAGACCGGGCACTTGGCCCTCGGCATCGGCAAGGGGGCCGGCGCCACCCTCACCCTCGTCCCCGAAGAGTTCCCCGAGGACGGGGGGTCTTTCCGAGACATCGTCGACACCCTCGTCGGCGCGATCATCAAGCGTCTCAGCTATGGCCGGCAGGACGGCGTGGCGATCATCGCCGAAGGCGTGGTCCTCGGCCTCAGCGCGGAGGAACTGGGCCAGGTCAACGAAGCCGAGCGCGATGAGCACGGGCATCTTCGCATCGCCGAGGTGAGTATCGGCGAGGTACTCAAGGCCGCCGTCCAGCGTCGCCTCGAAGAGTTCAATATCAAGACCACCATCGTCGCCAAGAACGTCGGCTACGAGCTGCGCTGCGCGGACCCCATCCCCTACGACATGGAGCTCTGCCGCGACCTCGGCTACTGCGCCGCCAAGTACCTGCTCGATGGCGGCAACAGCATCATCGTCTCCATGGAAGGAAGCGTCTTCCGGCCCATCCCTTTCGCGACCATGATCGACCCGGACACCGGCCGCACTCGAATCCGCTCCGTCGAACTCGACTCCCACCGCTACGCCATCGCCCGGCGGTACATGATTCGCCTGCGCCGCGACGACTTCGAAGACCCTCACGAGCTGGCGCGTTTTGCCGCCACTTGCGGCATGTCCCTCGAGGAGTTCCGCGACCAGTTTGGTCGCCTCGTGCACAACGAACCGCCGCCCCTGAACTTCCAGGTGGGGGACTACGGCCGAGCCTCGCGCCCGCCAACGGCGATCGAAGCCCCTCGAGAGCAGGCGACGCAGGCGATACCGGCGTTACCGGCGATGCAGACGACGGACAAGACATAGGCGCTCACTCCTACACCGCCGCACAGACCCGTGGCCGTTGCCCCCGGAGTGAAAGCCCTCGACAATTGCTCGTCTCCTTTCTAGCGTCCTTCAGCGCTCGTGAAGCACCCAACTCAACTTCCGAATCTACTTGTGGCACTGCTCATCGGTGGCGCCGTCCTCGGCTGCACGGACGCCGTCGAGCGACCGCCCCCGCCCGACAACGGCGGCGTACATGGCTTCGCCAACGGCTGCTACGCCGTCGATGCCACCGACCCAGGAAGCACCAATACCCGCTGGCTGGTGGCGTCGGAGTCCGGGGAGGCCTTCACCCTCTCGGCCCAAGCCGCCTCTCTCGGGTCGCGCTTCTTCATGAAGGCCACAGATATCGGCACCTACCTCTTCTACGACGCGGAGGGGCAATACCTCTCGTCGGATGACGGGCCGTTCCAGAGGCTATCGGAGCTGGACTCGGACATTCTCCTCGTGGACGACAGCTACATATCCGGCGCCGAGTGGGAGGTGCAGGTGTCCCCCCACGACCCAACCCGCTTCCAGCTGCGCCACCTTCGCACGGGGCGTTTCTTCGGCACCCATGGCCTGACGGCCGACGAGGGCGCAGCAGCCGTGATCGCGTTCTACCCCCAGACGGGTTGCGCGGAGTTCCCGGAGCTCACGGTAGACGCCGAGGGGGAGGTCCTGCCCCGGCGCTTCGACGATGGTTCCGTCTACGGCATCGCAGACACCCACTCGCATCTACTCTCGAACTTCGGCTTCGGCGGCGGCGGCATCTTCCACGGCTCGACCTTCCACCGCCTGGGCGTCGAGCACGCCCTGCCCGACTGCGGGAGGTTTCACGGCCCCGAAGGCCGTCACGACCTCTTCGGCTACGGCTACGACCAGGGGGGCGAGTTCGACGCGGATGCACTCTTGACCGCGTTCATCTCCGGGCGCCTCGCCGAATTCAACCACCACACGGCGGGGTACCCGGAATTCACCGATTGGCCCAACGCGCCCTCGAGTTCGACCCACCAGACCCAGTACTACCGCTGGCTCCAGCGGGCCCACCTCGGCGGCCTTCGCCTCGTCGTCCAGCACGCCACGAGCAACTCGGTGATCTGCGAGTTGATGACCGGAAGTAACATTCAACCCGTCCGGTACTCCTGCAACGACATGGTCGCCATCGACCGAGTGATCGACGAGACCTACGCTATGGAGCGCTACATCGACGCCCAGGAAGGCGGCCCGGGCCAGGGCTGGTTTCGGGTGGTGACCTCACCCGAGCAGGCACGGGCGGTGATCGACGAAGGCAAGATGGCGGTACTCCTCGGCATCGAGGTATCGAACCTCTTCGACTGCTTCCTGACCCCACCGGCGGGCACCGCGACCTGCGACGCCGCGGAGGTCGTCCGCAAGCTCGACGACTATTACGAACGCGGCGTGCGCGTGATGTTCCCGGTACACAAGTACGACAACGCGTTCTCGGCGGGCGACGGCAGCCGCTCGATCATCGAAATCGGCAATTTCATCAACTCCGGCCATTGGTCCAACTTCACGACCGACTGCGATCTCAGCACACCGACGGTCTTCGACCGCGGGGACGTCGTCTTCGGGGGCCTCAACATGACCCGGGCGGACTACCTGAGCGCACCGCCCAACGACCTGAGCAGCTTCTCCGAGGACCCGGTCGGCACGCTCTTCCCCTATGTCTCGGACATCATGGCCCCGCGCCTCGAGGGTGAGTACTGCCAAAACACGGGGCTCACCGCCCTCGGAGAAACCCTGCTCCAGGAGATGATGACCCGGGGCATGATCATCGAGATCGACCACTTCCCGCGGCGTTCCTACGCTCGGGCCTTCGAGCTCCTCGAGGCCAACGACTACCCCCCCGCGGGCACTCACGGCCTGCACCACGATGGCCGAATCTACGCCCTCGGAGGGGTCTCCAAGACAGGCCTCGGCCGGTGCCACGACCCCGATGTGCCCGGCACGACGATCAACCGCCTCCGGGCGCGTATCCAGCTCATCGCCGACAACGGCGGCTACCCGGCGGAGGGTTTCGGCTTCGACCTCAACGGCTTCGCCGGCGCCGCCGGTGCCCGCTTCGGGGACGACACTGTCTGTTCGACGCCCCAAGAGGACCCGGTCACCTACCCGTTCACCTCCTACGCGGGGGACGTGACCTTCCACGAACCCCAAGTCGGCAACCGAGCGATCGACTTCAATACCGAAGGCATGGTGCACATCGGCTTGATGCCCGAACTCATCGAGGACGTGCGGCGGGACGGGGTCACAGATGAAGAGCTCGAGCCTCTCTTCCGCTCCGCCGAAGCCTACATCCGGATGTGGGAGAAGGCCGAACGGAGGGCCGCGGCCCTGCGCTAACGCTCGCGGCCGCGTCTCCATAGGAAGAGCACCGGGGCAAGGAACAAGAGGCCGGACGACGGCCTCCTTCCGCGGGCGACGGAACAGCCCCCACCACCGCTGACCTCTTCGCTTCCGGCATCCGGGCCCGCATCCGTTGCGCCGCCGCTGTCTGCGCCACCGGGACCGGCATCGCCGCAGACCAGCGCTTCGCAATAGCTGCGCATCGCCTCGGGCACCCGGTCTGGTTCGTCCGTGATGATCCGGTCGACGCCCATTCCCGCAAGACGGTGCATCGTGAGCACGTCGTTCACCGTCCAGGGGTTCACCTCGAGGCCCGCTGCCTGGGCGCGCTCGACGTCGCCCGGACGCGTACCGCCGGCGAGGGGATTCACCGCCGCAAAGTCTTGGTCGATGGCAGTGTCGAAACCCTCCCCCCCGAAGGTCAGTAAGGCGAGCTTCACCGCGTCGTCGGCTGCGCGAACCGCGAGCAACTGGTCGAGGTCGAAACTGCTGACCAGAATCTCGCGGCCCCCGCCGTCGGCGGCGACGGCAGCGGCCACGTCCGCGCCGAGGCGCACACGGTCAGTCGCAGGGCACCCGTCACCCTCGTCGACCTTGATCTCGACGTTGATGGCCACGTCGACGGCCGAGAAAACCTCCAATAGGGTCGGCAGCTGTCCACCCTTTGCGTCGAGGGCTTGAAGCTCCGCGAGGGTGAGGTCGCCGACGCAGCCCGCGCCGTCCGTGGTGCGGTTGACGGTGTCGTCGTGGATCACGATCAACGCTCCATCGGCAGAATGCTGGACATCGAGCTCCACCATCGTCGCCCCCTCGCGGACGGCCTCCACGAAGCTCGGGATGGTGTTCTCAGGGAAGGCGTTGTCGTCCGAGTCGATGCCGGTCCCCCGGTGGCCGACGGCCTCGATGCTCATGGCCGGGCATTCACACTGGGCCCGGGCCAGGCCGGACACGCCAGCGATCGCGCACGTGACGAGCACGACGAGGCCCGACCGGGTGAGTCGCCGGCATTCCATGGGAGGATGCATATCAGGCACACGGCGTATCTGAAACCCTACGGGCTCCACCTCGGCGGTGGTCGGCGGTATAAGGGCCCGAAGCGTCTCTCACCGGAACGAATTGTCGTGAAGAACGAAACGAACTCGTGCCCGCGATGCACCGTCGCACTCAGGGCTATCGACGTCGACGGCATCGTTGTCGAGTTCTGCAGTGTTTGCCGCGGCGGGTTCACGAGCCAGGACACCCTCGACCGACTGCTCGGCCATGGCCTCGACGGGGCGGACCAAGGGCCGACGGGCCTCGGCGACATGGATGAGTGCGTGAGCTGCGGCGCCCCCGTCATCCGCAACGAGCATCCCCAAAACACGTGGTTTTCCTGCGCGGCGTGCGATGGAGCGTGGCTCGAGGCTGGCGTGATGGCCCGCGTTCATGGGGAACGGTCGAGCGCACCACCGTCACAGAACGCCCCTAGCGCCGGTCCCACCGAGCCCAGCATCACGGCGAACCCCGAGGTCGCCGAGCTCCCCGCGCCATCATCGACTCTCGGGCCCCGACGGAGCCTCGGGCACCCGGTGACCGAGCTCCTCGCGTTGGGGTCCGACGACGAAGCCGGTCTGCTCTCGTCGCGGCTGCCCTTCGACCTTCCCCTGGTCCAGTACCTCTCCCTCCCGGCGGCTGCGGTGGTCGGTCTCTTGCTTGGA
>JAFDCW010000732.1 GCA_019312705.1 Deltaproteobacteria bacterium | reverse complement strand
CCGCGCCATCGACGGCCCCGCCACCCTCGAAGAGCTAGAATCGCAGCTGCAAGTCGGCGCCCAGACGGGGGGAGGCTAAAATCACCAGTGCATGCAGTGCGTTTTGAGAACGCAGGTCGCGCAGAGGTCGGGGTCACGTTGGCTCGGGCACTGGCGGGAGATGCCTAGGTGGCAGAGGGCAAAGTCGTATTTGACGGGGTCAGCAGGGTCGAAGGCCCGAAGGCGTGCGGTGATCTCTTCGGCGGTGCGCCAGCTCGCGTCCTTGCGCTGGGTGAACCCGAGGTTTCGGGCGATGCGATGTACGTGGGTATCGACGGGGATGACGAGCTTCGCGGGGGAGACGGGCCAGAGGCCGAGGTCGACGCCGTCGGCGGGGCGAACCATCCACCGGAGGTAGAGCAGCAAGCGCTTGCAAGCGCTGCCGGCGCGGGGGTCCGGTACCAGATGCCGGAGACCGCGGGGCGCATCCGGGCCGCGGAGAGCGTCGGCGAAATCGGCCAGGGCCTCGCGAAAGTCGCCCGCCGCTTCGAGTTCGGCGGCAAAGGCCGCGCCGAGGCTCCCGTGACCCCGGACCAGAGCACCTGCATTGGCCAGGAGCGCCGCGACGTGGTCGCCGCGGTAGATGCGGTGCACGAACCCTTCGAGGCGTCGCTCGAGGGTGGCCCTCCGGCGCCGACGGACGGCCTCCGCTGGCGCCTCACCGAGGGCCCCGAGGACCCGGTCGATGCTCGCCCGGATCGCCGTGACATTGCCAAAGGCCAAGAAGGCGGCGATGAGCCCGACGACCTCCTGATCGTCGGGACGCAAGTACCGGTGGACGAAGGAGACCGGGTCCGCGGCGACCCGGGCCTCTCGGTCCTGGTCTCGCCTGAGCTGGTTCAAGCGCACCTCGAGTCGGACGCTCCCCATCGAATGCGGTATAGCAGCCCCCGTGAACCGCGCTTGCCCGCTCGCCCTCGTCATCACGGCGGCTGCCATGGTCCTGGCGGTCCTGGGGATCCCGGGAGTAGCCGAGGCTGACGCCCAACTACGGAAGGGGCCGTACCTCATGGACGTGGGCCAGACCCACGCAGCTCTGCTCTTCGAACTCACCGAGGCGGCGACGGCGACGGTCACCATCACCAGCCAAGGCGAGATCGTTCAGACTCTGCCGTCCGAGGAGGGCGATTTCCACGAGGTCGTCGCAACCGAACTCGAGCCCGGCACTGCCTACGACTACCAGGTCGATGCCGGCGCCGCATCGGCGGCGGGCTCGTTCACCACCGCCCCGGTAGCCGGTGAGGGGCCGGTCCGCTTCCTCGTCGCCGGCGACAACCGGACCAATGCCCAGGCTCACGCGGCGGTCATCGATGCCATGCGCAGGCGCGGCGGCGAGTTCGTGGTCAATACCGGCGACATGGTGGCCAACGGCGCGGTCGACGAAGACTGGCAGGAGCTCTTCGACGTCGAGCGGGAACTGCTCCGGGACACGCCGATCTTCCCAGCCCTCGGCAACCACGAGCTCTACCTCTATGGCGTCGGCCTACCCGGTTTCTTGAAATACACCCGCGTGCCGACGGCCCTCGGCGGGCGAGAAACCTACTACGGCTTCGACTGGGGCCCGGTTCGCTTCTTCATGCTCGACTCGAATGACGACTGGGCCAATACCGAGTCGGATCAGCGCAGGTGGCTCGCGGAAGGACTCGCCGAGACCGACCGAACCGAGACCGTCGCCCACGTGATCATCGTCCTCCACCACGGGCCCGTCTCGAGCAACCGCCACGGAGGACACCCCGACATGATGTCGACGGGCCTACTGCAACTCTTCCGTCGCCACGAGGTTGCGCTGGTGCTCAGCGGCCACGACCACGCCTACGAGCGCGGTGACGCCCACGGGGTGAAGTACATCGTCACGGGCGGCGGCGGCGCGCCCCTCTATGACCGCAACGACCCGCTCCCGTTTCAGCACCGCTTCGAGGCAAGCCACCACTTCCTTGCGGTCGAGGCCGACCAGGAGAGGGTCGAGGTAACCGCGGTCCGGGTCGACGACTCGGTCATCGAACGCTGCGCGTTCAACCGGGGAGAGCGATGGACGTGCATCCGGCCCGCGAGTGCGTCCGGGGCTTTCGTACCGAGCGAGCCGGTGGCCAGCACCCGCGCCGACGACGGGACGGAGCCGCAGTCGGATCGCGGCCCGGGTATGCTACCCGTCGTGTTGGGGGCCGGCGTTTTGCTCGCCGGGCTGGCCTTCTTGGCCCGGATCGTCGCCCGGCGCCACAAGCGCGCGAGCGGGAGCGACGACTGACGGCGCCACCGCGGGGGGAGTGGCCGGATTCTGGGCTGGCTCCTGCGCAGCATTCCCCGCGGAGGCCTCTGCGACATCGGGGTCCGGGGCCGAAGCCGGCTCCGGGACGTCGTCGACGTCCTCGAGCCACGCCGCGCGATGGCTTAGTTGTTGAGCGGTCACGGGGTCAGCGTCGCTCAAGGAATAGACGTCCTCCCCCGGCGCTCGGCCGAGGGTCACGGAAACCTCTCGCAAGCGGCCCCGCCGCGCCAGGGTGACGCTGACCGCGTCCCCCGGGCGGTACCGTGAGAGATGCACGGCGAGGTCCCTCACCCGGAAGCCGTCGATCGCCAGGATCTCGTCGTCGTGGCTGAAGCCGGCCCCATAGGCAGGCCCGTCGCGGCGCACCTCGGTGATGAACCCGCCCTCCTGTTTCACTCCAAGCCACCCCGCGGTGTCGTCATCATCGTCGTCGTCATTTGCTGACCCTTCGGGATCGTCCGCTTCTGCGTCCTCGTCCCCCTCGAAGGCGAGGCCGTAGTACTCGAGGGCCTCCTCAAACGAGAGTTCACTGGTCCCATCGACCCAGGCGTCGAGGAGGGCGTCGACCCCGCGGTCCTCACCCTGGGCGGTGTGTCCGCCTTCACCCTCGTCAGCGCTATCCCCGGTGGGGGCAGACTCCCCGACCACCTCACGAACCGCGGCACGAAAGTCCTCCGGCGTGTAGCCGCGAGCGCCCGAGTGCCGCTCGTAAACCAGGCGCATCACGTCGTCGAGGCTCGAACGCACGCCGGTCTACTCGCGCACGTAGGCATCGAGGACGAAGCCAACGA
>JAFDCW010000731.1 GCA_019312705.1 Deltaproteobacteria bacterium | reverse complement strand
CACCAACATGGCCTTCGACAGCCACGGCCGCTCGGGCACCTGGGCCAACGACTACATGGAAGGCGAGCCGGTCTTCCTCTACCTGAACCCCCCAGTGATGCACCAGTACCACTTCGCCGCGACCAAGCACATCGTCTCCCACCGGGACTTCGACACCTTCTGGAACGACCCGGCGATGGTCGACGCGAGCTGCGGCGGCGTGCCCTTCGAGATGCTCAGCCAGCGTTCCCTCGAGGTTAGCACCCAGCGCGGCTGCACCAATACGAGCCCCACCTGCTTCGGCACCGTCGACCTGCCCGAGGACGCCCCCGCAGTCGGCGAAGAGCCCCCCCCCGCGGTTGAGGAGGACTTCGTGACCTTCGACGTGGTCTTCGACCGCGATGGCGATGGTTGCTACGATATCGGTGAAGACCTCCTCGACGTGATGTCCGGCAACGCCGGCGGTAACTTGGTCTCCGCCGACGAGTTCCGGGCCCTGCCTCAGGAAGATCGGGTGGGCTTCCGTATCCATCGTCGATGACCCCCCGAGTCCCCAGAACCACACTCGTTCTCTTTGCGGCGGCGCTCACTTGGGGCGCCGCCGCGCGCGTTTCGGCGTTCGAGCGCCAGACCGTAGACGACAACCCGACCCTCTCTCTCTACTGGGCGACCCGAAGCATCCCCGTTTTTCCTCAGTTCGACGGCACGACGAATACCGGGGCCGCGGGCGTCGAGGTGGCCATGCTCGATGCCTTCGCCGAGTGGGAGAACGCCGGGGGCTGCACCGACATCCAGCTGATGAGCATGGGCGCTCCCGCCACCTTGACGACGAACCTCGACGGCGGAGACTTCGACGGGCTGAACCGGATCGTCTTTCGCCAGGCCTGGCCCAGTGCCGCCTCGTCGACGGCCCTCGCGCTCACGACCGTCGTCTACGACCGGCGCACCGGGGCCATTCAGGACGCGGACATCGATCTGAACGACGAGAGCTTCTTCTGGACCACCGCCGCCGACACCGCGACCCTCAATGACGTGCAGAACACCGTGACCCACGAGATCGGTCACCTGCTCGGCTTCGCCCACGTGCCGGACCCAGCGGCCACGATGTACGCCGACAGCCCCGAAGGTGAAACCGGCAAGCGCTCCCTCGGTACCGATGACGTGGACGCCGTCTGCACCGTCTACCCCCGGGGGGCGCCGACCCCGGGAGCCGTGCGGCGGACCGGCGTGAGCCGAGGGGCCCTCACCGGCGTGTCGAGCTGTTCGGTCTCACGGGTCGGCGCGCCAATCGCCGCCAGCGCCCTCGGTCCGGCCTGCCTCGTCGTATGCCTATTGGCTCTGCGCCGCACTTCGCGACGGTCTTCGTGACACCGCGCGTTGCCCCGTCGTCGAATCGTGTAACCTCCTTAGTGATGTACAAGCGCGGTGACTTCGTTGTTTTGATGCTCGCGGTTTCGATGTTCGGTGGGGCGGCCTGCGACCCCGATACCAATCCCGGCGTGACCCGCGCCGCGGTCGTCTACGGGACGGACGATCGACTCGAGGTCTACGAACACCCGAGCGCCGTCCTGCGGGCCGTTGCCGAGAGCGCTGTCGCCATCAACGTCAACGCCGGGGCTCTCGACGAGTCGTATCCCTCCCGGGTCGTCTTCACCTACACGGATACCCTCGGTGAAGATAAGAACCTCTGTGCCGGTGAAGCCTTCGCGGACCAGATCGAGCCCGGGATTTGCTCCGGCACGCTGATCGACGACCGCCACCTCCTGACGGCGGAGCACTGCGTCGACACCGCCCGGGACTGCGACGGGTCTCGTCCATGGGTCTTCGGTTTTCGCTACACCTCGGCCGGGGTACTCGCCTCGCTCACCGCCGACGACGTTTACCGGTGCGTATCCGTGCGCGCCTCCCTCAACGATGGCGACGCCGACTACGCCGTCATCGAGCTCGACCGACCCGTCGTCGGCCATACCCCGCCGACGCTCCGGCCGCTGCCGGCGGGCCTGCCCGTCGGTACGCCCTTGACCCTGATCGGCCATCCAAACGGCATCCCGATGAAGATCGCCTCGGGCGGTGAGGTGACCGTCAACGACGGCGCGGGGATATCGCTCAAGGCCACCCTCGACGCGTTCCACGGCAACTCTGGGTCCGGCGTCTTCGATGACACCGGTGCGCTGGTCGCCCTCCTCGACGGCGGGGAGACAGACTTCGTCGCGAGCGGTCCGTGCAACATCGTCAACGTCATCTCACCGGCCCCGACCGACGACGGAGAGTCCCTCACCTACCTGGCCCCGGCCATCGACGCTTTCTGCACGACTCCGGGCGTCGTTTCCTCTGCGTGCACCTGCGATGGCCCCTGCGTGCCGACCCCGCCAGCAGACTCTTGTGACACGGCACGCGTGCTCCCCGGGCGCAGTCAGACCATCACCGGCTCCCTGGTCGGCTTTTCGGATGCGAGCCGGGGCTCTTGTGGTGGCGGCGGACCGGACCGAGTTTGGGTCTTCGATCTCACCGAGCGGAGCGTCGTGAGGGCCGAGAGCTCGGGCTTCGACACGGTGCTCTACCTGCACGCGGATTGCGGCGGCGCCGAGCTGGCGTGCAACGACGACATCGACTCGGACAACCGAGGTTCCATGTTTGAAGTCACGGTGCCGGCGGGCCGCTATGCCCTCACCCTCGACGCCTATGACCGGGATGTCGGTGACTACTCGGTCGACCTTCGGATCTCCACCGCCCCAATATCCCCCCCCGACGCGGGCACATCGACCGACGCGGGAGTCGACTCGGGCACCGCCCCGAGCGATGGCGCCACCGCCGACGCGGCGGACGCCGACGCGGCGGACGCCGACGCGGCCGACGGCGGCGCACCACCGCCCCCCGATGGTGGCGGATGCTCGGTAAGTGCCGTCTCCCCTCGCGATGCCACGGCCCCGGCGCTTGCGATCTTGGTCTTCATGGGCCTCGGCCTCGCACGTCGCCGCAGCTGAGCCGCGCGGCGCTGGCGTCCGCGGGGGACTAGAGCACATCTCAAAAATGCTCTTGCGGGGCGCGACCGTCTGCCGCCATCCCCTCGACTCGAAAATGCTCGGCATTTCCTCGTCTCGCGGACGCGACATCCGGCCACGCCGCGCGGCGCGATGCTCGGTCGCATTTTTGAGATGTGCTCTAGCGACCTGAGCGGGTCTTGCGACCGCTACGACCCTTGGTCGGCAGCCCCGCCCCGAGCGCGCTCGCGGCCCGGGCGTGGGTGATGGCGATCGCTAGCGCGTCGGTGGCGTCGATTGGGTATTGGGTCTTGCGGGTCTGCCAACCCAGGATCGCCGCGACGAGCTGGGCGACCTGGGTCTTGTCGGCGCGTCCGCGCCCGGCCACGGTCCGCTTCACCACCGCCGGTGGATAAGCCGCCACGCTGAGCCCCGCCCGGGCCGCGACGAGCAGCGCCACACCCCGGGCGTGGCCGAGTTTGAGGGCGGCGTTGGGGAACTTGGCGAAGAAGATGTCCTCGACGGCGACCTGCTCCGGGGTGTGCTCTTCGATGACCCCCGAGAGCCCATCGAAGAGCTTCAGCAGGCGCCCCTCGAGGGCCCCCCGGCCGAGCTTCAGGGCTCCCGCGTCGACGCCTCGGAGGTTCGCCCCGCGGGTTTCGACGATGCCCCAACCGGTCACGACGCTCCCCGGATCGATACCGAGGATAATCACACCGAATGTCGCTCACTCACGCCATTCGCCTCAGTGGCAATCCAGCTCCGGTCGACTAACGTCGCCCTGCGCTTTTTTGCCACTGGCTTACGTCCTCGCCACCTCCCTGCGAAATACCTTTGGTATTCCTCAGTCGGTGCCTGCGGGCGCGCTCGGCGACTGACGCGATTGAACGACATCGGCACGCCGTGGATCTCCATTGCGATCAGCCCTCGGCTTCGAGCTTGGCCAGGGCCTCTTCGGAGAGGTCGAAGTCGGTGAACACCGACTGGATGTCGTCATGATCTTCGAGGACCCCGACGAGGTTGACGAGCACCTCGGCGTCGCGGCCATCGACGATCTTCGGGGTCTTCGGGATCATCTCGAGGGCAGCGGTCTCGACCGGGAGGCTCGCTTCGATGATCGCGCTCCGGACCGTATCGAGCTCGGTCCGGGGCGTGCTGACGATCCACGTATCATCGAGGAGCTCGATGTCCTCGGCTCCGGCCGACACGGCGACCTCGAAGAGCTGATCTTCGGTCGCCGAATCCCCCGGCAAGCGGATGATTCCCATCTCATCGAAGGCCCACGCCGCCGACCCGCTCGCGCCCATCTGGCTGTTGTGTTTGTCGAAGACCTTGCGTAGCTCCGCCGCCGTTCGGTTTCGGTTGTCGGTCACCACGTTGAGAATCAGGAGTGTGCCCGCGGGGCCCACGCCCTCGTAGACGAGCTCCTCGTAGTTCACGCCCTCGAGCTCGCCGGTGCCCTTCTTGACCGCGCGCTCGACGTTGTCGTTGGGCATGTTCGCTGCCTTGGCGTCGTCGAGGGCCCGG
>JAFDCW010000095.1 GCA_019312705.1 Deltaproteobacteria bacterium | reverse complement strand
ACCAGCACATGGCGTCCCCGCCCTACTGCCCGGGGCTCGAATACAGCGGAGAGGTTGCGTGGGCGGGGGCCGACGTGAAGCACGTTTCGGTCGGTGATGCGGTGTGGGCCGACGGCATGCTGACCGGGCCGCGGTCTATCGGCGACTACCAAAAGTATGGCGGCTGGGCGTCGTATGCGGTGGCCCCCGGCGCGGCGGTCCTGGCGCTGCCCGCGGCGCTGTCCTTCGACCAAGGCTGCAACTTCAGCGGCTACGAGACCGCGTACCACGCGCTGATTCACCGCGGAGGCCTCGCGGCCGGGGAGGTCGTGCTCATCCACGGCTCGACCGGGACGGCGGGCCTCGCGGCGGTGCAGATGGCGAAGCTCGTGGGGGCGACGGTCATCGCCACAGGGCGCAACCCCGACAAGCTCCGCGTCGTCAAAGGCCAAGGGGCCGATCACCTCGTCCGGGTCACCGACGACGATGGCGCGCCGCGACGCTTCCGGGAAGACGTCAAGGCGCTCACCGGCGGTCGGGGCGTCGACGTCGTCTATGACCCGGTGGGCGGCGACATTTCCCTCGAGAGCCTGCGTTGCGTGCGCTTCGGAGCGCGGTTTCTCGTCGTCGGCTGGGCGGCGACGCCCTTCGTCGCCAAGGGCAAGGGCGAGCGCGGGGCCCCCAACGCCAACGTGCTGCCGACGAACCTCATCATGATGAAGAGCCTCGATGTGCTCGGGTGCCCGGCCGCCATCTCGGTGCACAAGGACCCGGCCATTCGTGAGGCGCGCCTCGACGCCCTCGGGGCCTGGTTCGAGGCCGGCAAACTCGCTCCCCATGTGTCGCGGGTCTATCCCATGTCGAAGATCGGCGAGGCGCTCCGGGAGAAGTGGCAGAGCCGTCACGTCGGCTGCTACGTATTGCACCCGGGCGATTGACCCCCACGGGGTTGCGGGGCACCGCAATTGTGGTCTCCATCGCCGCTCCGATGCGTCCGGCGTTTCGGCGATCACCTTCACCGCGATGCCCACCGGCCTCTACATCGCCCACGCCACCCTCGCAGAGCACCACGACACCTGGTTCTACGCCCACGAGAACATCGCGACCGCGCCCGTCGTCACGGGTGTGCCCGGCATCAGCAATACGCTTTGGAACAGCACCTACTCTTCGGCGTCGCTGACCGAGGATACCTCTGCCGGTTGGATCGTCGCCCGCGGCATCGAGGCCAGGGGCGCAGCCGCCGTGGACATGACCGCGTCGTCGGACAAGACCGGCACGGTCGGCTACCTCTCGGGTGGCGTCCTGACCCCGGGGACCTCGAGCCCCGACGGAGAAGCCCTAGTCCTCAACGCCGAGGCCGCGACTACCGTCATCACCGTCACCGTCGGCACCCGGAACGCCATGGCGACCGTGCTTGGGCGCGCGGGCGCGACGATCGCGATGAACCTCTTTCTCCCGGCGCCCTGAGCCCACCATGCTATTCGAATAGTCACCAAGGCGCGGGCTCTCCGCGGCATCGAAGGTCCATCATGATGAAGCCTCTTGCCCTCCTCTCCCCCCTGGCCGCCTTCGTTTTGGCCATCGGCCTGACCGTGGCACCCGGTGCCGCCCACGCCTTTTGCGGGTTCTACGTCAGCGGCGCGGACGGTGCGGTCTACAACGAGGCGACCAAGGTGGTGCTCATGCGCCAGGGCCGGCGGACGGTTCTGTCGATGCAGAACGCCTACCAGGGCCCGCCTCAGGATTTCGCGATGGTCGTCCCGGTCCCCGTCGTGCTCCAGGAGACCGACGTCAAGACGCTCCCCCGGGCCGCCTTCGACCGCGTCGACCAACTCTCGGCGCCGCGCCTCGTCGAGTATTGGGAGCAGGACCCGTGTTACCGACCACAGAGGAGGCACCGGCGTATGAGACGCATGCCGAGCTCCGCGGCGAGGCCGTCGGCCGGCGCTGCGGCCCCCTCCCCACGCCACGGCGTCGTCGTCGAGGCCGAGTTCGCGGTTGGTGAGTACGACATTCAGATCTTGAGCGCCCGGGACAGCTCCGGCCTCGATACCTGGCTGCGGGAAGAGAACTACAACATCCCCGAGGGCGCCGGCGAAGTGCTGCGACCGTACGTCGCCCAGGGGACGAAATTCTTCGTCGCCAAGGTGAACGTCAGCCGGGTCACCTTCGAAGGCGGACGCGCCATCCTCTCGCCGTTACGCTTCCACTACGACTCCGACGAGTTCTCGCTTCCCGTGCGCCTCGGGCTGCTCAATAGCAACGGCACCCAGGACTTGATCGTGCACGTGCTCGCGCCGAATCAGCGCTACGAGGTCGCCAACTACCCCAACGCATTCATCCCGACGAACATCCGCGTCCGCAACCGCGTGCGACGCCACTTCGGCCGGTTTTACGCGGCGCTCTTCGACAAGACCGTTCGGCAAAACCGCGGGGCGGTGATCACCGAGTACTCGTGGCAGGCGACGAGTTGCGATCCGTGCCCAACGCAGCCCCTGAGCCAAACCGAGCTCACTCTCTTTGGCCTCGACGTCATCGGCGGCGCGAACGGTTCGGGCGCGAGCGGGCAGATGGTGCTGACCCGTCTGCATTACCGCTACGACCGGGAGTCTCTTGGCGACGACCTGGTGTTTCGTCCCGCCGAGGCCGTGATCGGCGGCCGGGGCATGCCGAACCGCGCCGGACGCCTCGAAGAGCAACGGCAGCGCTCGAGCTCGAACCAGTTCCAGGGCCGGTATGTGATGCTCAACTGGTGGCCCGGGGCCATCGCGTGTGAGAACCCCCGTCGCGGAATCTGGGGCGGACCGCCAAACGGGCGACGGCCCCCGGCCGCGGCCGCCACGAATACGGCGTTCATTCGCCGGCGCCGCGCACCCCTCGAACGTTGGATCCGAGATGATGTGCCCGAGATCAACCTCCGGCGTTACCGGCCCCCGGCGAGCGCTCCTCCGGCGCCCAAACCGAGCGGCCCGGTTCTCGGCAAGCTCGGAGGCGGCGGTGCGGTGGTCCTCGGCTCCGTCTTCGGGCTCTTCCTGTGGAAGCGCCGCAAGGCTCGCTGACGCCGGAGCGGTTGGGTCAGTGACGCGCAGTTAGAAGATACCCACTGCTCCCAGGGTCAGGCCGTTGCCACTGCCCGTGACGGCGAAGGTGGGGAGTACGCGCGGGCCCCTCGAGTGCTGTCCCCGGCCACCTTTGTTGGAGAGGGCACCAGCGACTAGGAGTCCGATTCCCAGGGCCGTTGTCAGGGCGCCCGTCACCACGAACGCCCCCGGGGCGCTGTAATCCGGAGGGCTGCATCCCCAAATGCAAACGATCTGATAGCCGCGCGTGGCGTATCCCACGGCGCCGAACGCCACCGCGGTCACTCCCAGGCTGAGAGCGATCGTGCCCGTGATGAGGAAGGGCCGACCGGGGGAGCGGCGACGTGCGGGGTCGTGGTGGGCCGGAGCAACCTCGATTGTCTCAGGACCCCCGGCACGGACGTTCGACTCCACCGCCCGGGGAACGGAAAGCGCCGCTGAGCCCTCGCCATCCGCGGACTGGGCTGAAGCCAGACTCGGGACAGACGAGAGGAGGGCGATGCAGGCGGCAAGGGTGCTGAGCGAGTTGGTCATGGCTCGCCCGTACGGAGCATCACTCGTGCCAGGCTTGGACGCGGTCGAACTCCCTATCAATTCGAGGGCAGCGCCAGTGCCTCGTGTCGGCTTGGTCGGTCGGTGGGCAAGCTCCTTCACACCCAGTGTGCAGCCCGGCGCACGCCACTCATCGCCTCTCCGGACTACTGGCCGCCGATGAATTCCAGGACCTCGGCCCAGGCACGTTCGTCGTTCACTACGGCGTCCGGGGTGTCGTCGTGGCTTACGCCGGGGAGCTCGATGAGGCGCGCGTTTTCGTGGTCATCCGCGAGGGCGCGGCTCAGGGTGAGGGGGATGGCCTCGTCGTCGGTGCCGTGGAGGACGAGGACGGGCGTCTCATCGGTCATCTCGTCTCGCGGGCTCCAGCCGGTCATCGGCGTTTGGCCCATGGCCCGGGCGACGCGTGCGCTCACCGCGAGGACGGGCGCGGAGAAGGGGCCGAGCAGTCTCACGCGTTTGGCGACGAGCAGGGCGTAGTCCGACGCCGGTGCCAGGAGGACGATGGCGCTCACTTCTGCGTTCATTTGCACGTTCGCGGCGAGGTCCCGGGAAGCGGCGAGCACGGCGCCGCCGCCCATGGACGAGCCGACGACGACGACGTTGCTCACGCCGGGTTGCCGATGCATCCAGCGGACCGCCGCGATGATGTCGTGGCGTTCACGTTGGCCGTAGGTGCAGACGGCTCCGTCGCTTTGGCCGTGAGCCCGCAGATCGAAGCGTAGGGAGTGCATGCCGGCGGCGCCGAGGCGCCTCGCCCAGGGGACGAAGCGGTCGCGACCGTCGGCGATGCCGTGCACCAAGACTACGCCGACGGCCCCGACGGATCCCTCCTGGCCGGGCGAGAACGTGCCCCGGAGCGTGTATGCGTCGCTGCTCTCGAAGGCCACTTCGGACTCGTCGGCCACGACCTCGGGGCTCTGGTGGCCGAGGCGTACGGGCGCGATGATCATCTGGAGGTTCACCACGACGATGCTGAACGCGATGAGCGCGCCGAGGCCAGGAAAGGCGACGACGAGCGCGAGGCCGGCGCGGGAAGTCTTGCGCGTCGCGAGCTGAGAGGTGGTCCGCGCGGCGTAGAGCAGCGCCTCCGCGCCCAAGAAGAGGGCGCTGCCGGAGAGCCAGGTCACGGCGAGGGGCGAGCGCGGGAAGAAGAGGGCAGCGAGCCAGGGGACGGCGAGGGCGCCGAAGAGCGCGCGACGCTTCGCGTCCGGTCGGCTGAGGTACCCCGCGAGCAGCGGCACCGCGACGCCGACGACGACCGCCACGAATCGCCCATCGGCGGTGGTGATGGAGAGCGCGTCGGCGAGGGCCGTGCACAGGGCGGCGCCGACGCCGGCGAGGGCCAGGACCCCCACGGCTCGGGCTGCTCGTCGGGCGGCCTTTGGGCGGCTCTCCATGCGGACGGACTACCTCATCCGACCGGCGGCCGTCCAAGGGGTGCGTCTTGCGGTAGCGCCAGCCCAGCAGACCAGGTACTTCTGTCGAACCTTGGAGCATGCAATGACTCGAATCGCATCCGTCTTCGCCGTCTTCGCCGTCTTGGCCGCCTTCGCATTCTTGGTCCCCTTCACGATCGCGGCCTGCGGCGGCCAGTCCGCTGGGGGCATGCCCGAGGACTGCGAGGTGCGCTACGACGGACAGTGCTACATGACGTCGGCTGCGGCCTGCGCTGCGGCGTCGTGTCCCATCGAGCGCTGTCTGATCCTCGAATCGTATCCGGGGCAAGTGGAATGCCAGGCCGAAGCCGCCGCCGACCCGGTTGAGGGAGCAGAGGATCCCGTGACCTCATCAGCTGGCGGCGGCGAAGGCGACCCCTGCGATGCCACGAGGCGCTGCGCCCAAGGGCTCTTCTGCGACGGCGCCCAAGGATGCGACACGTCGTGGAAGTGTCAGCCGATGCGCGCCTGCACCCGGGACCTGGTCACCTACTGCGGCTGCGATGGGGCGATGTTCCAAAACAGCGGCAGTTGCCCGGGCCGTCCCTACGCCCACCGCGGGCTCTGCGAGCCTTGATGTAAACGTTTGTTTCAAAAACTCTTGCGGTCGTTACAAACCTCCCCCATGCTCCGGTCGTGGGGGGAACGGCCGAAAAGATCCTATCCGTCGCGATACGGCTCTTTGCCGAGCGCGGCTACGAGGGCACCTCGGTGCGGGCCATCTGCGAGGGCGCCGGGGCGAACGTCAACGCGGTCAGCTACCACTACGGCGGCAAGCGCGGTTTGTACGAAGAGGTGGTCAGTCGCTCCGGCGACCAGCGCCTCCGGAGCGCCCAGCGCATCCTCGGGCGGCCACCGAAGGACGCCAGAGACCTCGCGAATCGGCTTTTGCTCTTCGCTGAGGAGGTGCTGGCGACCAACATGGCCGAGCCCGAGCTGCTCATCATCCTCTTCGCCGAGTTTCAGCAGGGCTATCCCAATTGTGACGGGGCCTCCGTCAAGGAGCGATTGCTCGGCGAGACCAAGGTCCTCGTCGATTTTCTGCGCGCCGCCCGACGGCGGAAGCTCTTGCGCAAGGGGGTCGATCCCGAGCTCGTCGCCGGGGCTCTCACCGAGCGCATCTACAGCCAAGTTCGTTACGCCGAGGCCATTCAGAGCATCTACGGCGAGTCCGTCAAATCCCCCGAGTACCTGCGCAAGTGGACCCAACAGACTGTCGACCTGCTGCTCTACGGCGCAGCCCGAACCCCCCCAACCCCCAAGGAGTAGCGATGGAACTGCAAAGCAACCTGGAGTCCCGAGAAAACCCGCGCCCCGTCGTCGAGGCGGAAGAGTGCTGCATGGTGGTGGGGCGAGCGGTCTCCGAGGTGCGGCTCAGCCAAATCGGTCCCGATGTGTGGAGCCTCTTCACCATGCACGGCGCCGGCAACTCGCGCATTCAGCTGCGCCTGCCGAATCGACTGCTCGTCTTCCGCGTCCGCGACGCCGCCGGCAAGGCGAGCCTGGTCATCGTCAATGCCGTGTGGCCCGACGAAAAGAAGGACGAGCCCTTCCGCGCTCTGCGCGCGCTCAGCGAGCAGCTCGGCGCGCCCATCCGCTTCATCATCAACCCCGGCCCCGAACACCACATGTCCCTCGGCAAGTACGCTTTGGCGTTCCCGGACGCCCGGGTCTGTGTGGCCGAGGGGCGAATCGAACGCGAAAACCCGGCCCTCGTCGCCCTCGACAACGTCGAGACCATGGCGGTCGGTGACGCCCTCCCGGAGCTCTCGAGTCAGGGTCTGCACGTGCACGTGTGGGACGGGTTCATGGAGGGAACGCTCATCAACCGGTCCCAGATGCGCTTTGGGGCCCGCCGCGGGACGGCCGAACCGACGGTGTTCTGGCACGAGGCGAGCGGCAGCTTTCTCAACGGCGGCCACGGTTGGTTCTATTGGGCCGAGGGCGACAAACAGCCCTGGCCCATCCGGAAGATGCTGCGTCTGCAGGAAGGGCACGTAACGTGGTCCCCGGCGCACTACCGCGTGCACGACGAAAGCCGTTGCGTCGATAGCGCTCGGCGCATCCTCGACTGGGGCTTCGACAGCCTGATCGACCTGCACTCCGGCGCCGACAAGCGCATCGAATCGGGCGCACACCTCGTCGCCGAGGGCCTCCTGCGCCCGCTCATCGATTCCAACTGGGACGAGCTGCCCTTTGGTCGGGAAGACCTCGAGATCCCCGAGGGCACCGTCACCGGCGGCGGGTGGAAGACCTACCGATAGTGTCAGGGAGCCCCGCCGCCGAAACAGCGCGCGCCGCAGTAAGAGGCGGAGATCCCGCCGCGCATGATCGGGCAGCACATGTCTGCGGCGTCCGTGCAGTCCCCGGGGTCGTGGCAAAGCTCAAAACCCGTGAAGCCGCCGCACATGTCTGCGGCGACGCAGGAGACGGTCAGGCCGCCGGTGAAGCCGCCGGTCGCGCAGCATAGGTCGCTGCCGGTGCAATCCTCGGGGCCGTCGCAGTCGACCGCGGCGCCCATGCACATGTCCCCGGCCGGGATGCAGGTCGACGTCGTGCCCATGCCGTCCCGCGCGACGCAGCACTGCTCGGTCGTCGTATCGCAGGTCATGGTGCCGCAGGTGACGGTCCCCGAACCCGAATCGGCCGGGCCGCCCCCGTCGACGATGCCGCCGCCGCTGTCGGGTCCCGTCGCGTCGATGACTCCACCGTCCGTCACGATGCCGCCGCCGCTGTCCGGCCTCGTCGCATCGACGAACCCACCGTCCATGACGATGCCGCCCCCGGTGTCGGGCACGTCGGCGTCGGTCTCTGCGTCGGGGAGGGAGCCGCCGTCAACATCGACCGTGTGGGACTCACCGCAGGCCGCGAGGGCCAAGATGAGGGGCAGGGCGGTCAGGATGGAAAGAACCGAAAGAGCGCGCGTAGGGTAAGACATAATCATCGAGTCTAGCATCTGGTACCCGCGTTGTCGCAGCGGGCGGTCCGTGCGGCTTCAGTCGCCTAGCCCGGCGGCGAGCATGTCGAAGACCACGCGTACGCGGCGGCTCGACTTCGCTCGACGGAGGGATTCCGCTATACCGCAAACCATGACCAGGCTTTGGCTTGTCGGAATGATGGTGATGGCGGTCGGCTGCTCGGACGAGGAAAGCTCGCGAGGTGAGCCCGTCGCCGACGCTGGCGCGCCATCGGGGGACCTGCTGATCGGCGATTCGAGCGGCGCGGTCTGATTTCGTCCGTGCGTCTACTCGAAGAGAGCTAGCTTTGGCTCTGCTCGTCCGGCGGCTGCGATGGCTCGGGTGGCTGCCAGCCGTGGAAGCTGGGTGACGCCCAGGCGAGGCGTTCGGCCATGACCTCGAGAGCCCGGGGCTTTTCGTCGATGAGCGTGGCGGAGCGCCCGAGCTTGGCGGCGGCCTCGCCGGTCGTGCCGCTGCCGGCGAAGAAGTCGAGGACCCGGTCCCCCTCGCGGCTGTGCACCTTGATGAGCCGCTCGAGGATGCCGAGGGGCTTCTGCGTCGGGTACCCGGTGCGCTCGCGCCCGTTGGTCGGCACGATCGTATGCCACCAGACGTCCGTCGGCGTCTTGCCCCGGGCCGCCTTCTCTTTGCCCACCAGCCCCGGGGCCATGTAGGGGATGCGGTCCATCGCTTCGAAGTCGAAGGTGTAGCGCTTGGGGTCGGCGACGTACCAGAGGATGTTGTCGTGTTTGGCCGACCACTTGGACTTGGACCGGCCTCCGTAGTCGTAGGCCCAGATGATCTCGTTCATGAACGAGGCGCGGCCGAAGATCTGATCGAGGAGCACCTTTACGTAGTGCACCTCGCGGAAGTCGATGTGCAGGAAGAAGCTGCCCGTCGGCTTGAGCAGCCGCGCGGCTTCGCGCAGCCGCGGCTCGATGAAGACCAGGAAGTCGTCGAAGGTATCGGCGAAGGCCACCGTGCCCAGCTTCTCCGTCCGATAGCGCGCGCCCTGAAACCCCGTCCGGTCCCCGCCCTCGGCGTCGCGCACCATCTTCATCTTCGTCCGGCTCTGCTTCTTGCCGGTATTGAACGGAGGGTCGATGTAGATGAAGTCGAAGCTCTCGTCGGGCAGACCCCGGAGGATCTCGAGGTTGTCGCCGAGGTGGATGTCGACCGTCACGGACACGGCGGGGTTCTACCTCAGCTTCGCGGAAGACTCCATCCGGCGAGGGGCTAGCTTTGGTCAGTAGTCGAGCTTGATGAAGCGACCCCAGGTTCATCGGCCCACCACGGCCCAGCGTATCACTCGGTTTTGCGCGTCGCGCTTGGAACAGTGCCACCCGCCCGTGCATGCTCCATCGACATGAGTCGGCCCCGCCTTTCGAAATCGAAGTACGTCATCGGACTT
>JAFDCW010000730.1 GCA_019312705.1 Deltaproteobacteria bacterium | reverse complement strand
AGCCACGGCTGACCGCGGGGATGTTGTTGGCCCACTCCATGAGCTTCCCGATGACCGGGTTCTGGTAGTACTTGCCCTTCACCCAGGTGCACGTGAAGCGGTCGTGTTTGCGCCAGAGGTGGGTCTGAAACGGCCAGTAGTTGTACCGATCCGTGTGGTTCATGGCGAAAATCACCGGGCGGTCCGGGACTTTTTCGAAACCCTCGAATCGGATGCGCACCCGCGGCGGCAGGTTGTAGTTCGGCAGCATCAACGACGAGGCTAAGACACGCTGGAAGCGCGGGCGGCCGGTCAGCTGGATGCGGCGGATGCGAGAGAGCGTCAGCACGCCTCCGGTTTGGCGAAAGCTCTCGGCCCTGTCAACCGGCTCGCTTACCTTCGATGTGTTATCCAGCGCCTCGATGGCTACGGGGGCAGACGGCGACGGCGAAGAAGAACGGGCAATCGCGCCCCACCATCGGTGGCGCCACGCCCGCGCCGCGTTCGTGCTCTTTCATTTTGCGGCGGTTTTGCTGCTGTCGGTACCGGCCTCGTCGGCGATGCGAGATATCAGCGCCTGGCGGGCCCCCCACGCCCAGCGCGACCTCGCGGCCTGGACCGTTCGTGCCAACGCTGTGGGCATCGACATGACTCAGCCCGAGTTCGAACGCGCGCTTTGGGACTTCGCAGGGGCTTACCTCGAAGCCCGGGCCCTCGTCATCCGGCCTTTCGAAAGGTATGCCCACTACTCCGGGGCTATCCAGGGCTGGAGCATGTTCGCGTCGCCGCAGACCGAACCGGTCTGGCTGACCATCGACGTCCTCGAAGGTGAGCAGTATCGGACCGTCTACCGTGAGCGCTCGAGCGAGCATGCTTGGATGCGGCGTGTGCTCGACCACAACCGCGTACGCAAGCTCGAGGGGCGTCTCGGCCGAGGGGCCTACGACGACCACTATCGAGGCCTCATCGAGTGGCTCGCGGTCCGAGCCGCCCGAGACTTCCCGGGCGCAGCCCGGCTCCGGGCTCGCGTCGAACGGCGCCGGACCCCTGCGCCCTTCGACGATGCCGAAGTAGACTACCTCGACGCCCGCTGGGAGCGAGAGCTCATCATCGACTTGGGTGCCCTCCGATGAAGCGCTTCTGGCGATTCATGGTCGACCTCTCGTCGCGCCGGGAAGACGGGACCACTCTGGCGGTCTTTCGTATCTTGGTCGCGGCGATCATCGCCTACAGCCTCGTCTCCATCGCCAGCGCCGGCCTCGTCGAGGCGCTTTGGGTCGACCGGGCCGATGGCGGCATGCAGCAGCTCTACGAAAACGTCGTGATGGCCGCCCTCGGGGGGGCCACCCCGGCGACCGTCTGGCTGCTCTATGGGGCCTCGCTGGCGGCGACCGTTGGCCTCGGCCTCGGCATCTACGGCAGGGTTAGCGCCCTCGTCCTGCTCCAGAGCTATTATGCGCTGTACATCTCGAACGGCCTCGCGACGGGCGGCTACGACATGTTGATCTCGAACGCGCTGTGGCTGCTCGTCCTCGGCGACAGCACGGCCACCTTGTCGGTCGACTGCCGCCGTCGCCATGGCCGGTGGGCGAGCGATGACCAGGTATCGGCTTGGCCTCGCTACGCCCTCATCTGGCAGATAGCCCTCGTCTACGGGTTCACCGGCATCCAGAAGCTCGGCGGCCCATGGTTGCCCGGCAACGGCTATACGGCGCTCTACTACGTCATGCACGACCCGACCTGGATGCGCTTCGACGGCACCTTCGTGGCGAATATCGTGCCCGTCGCCCAGTTCAGCACCGCCCTCAGTTGGCACTGGGAGCACGCCGGGTTTCTCTTGCCCCTCGTCTTCTGGTTTCGGGCGACCGCCGATCGACCGGGCCGGGTCCGAGCGGCGTTCAATCGCTTCGACCTGCGCAAGCCCTGGGCGCTCATCGGCGTCACGATGCACTTGGGCATCATCTTCATGCTCAACGTCGGGCCCTTCTCCCTCATCAGCATGGCGTACTACGTCGCGCTCTGGACTCCGGGAGAGGTTCGCCGAGTGCTCACTCGGGCTTGATGTCGGGGACCCGGGGTGGAGGCGGCACGGGGCTCGGCTCGGGTTTCGTGAGGTCTTGGACGACGTTGAAGATGTCCGAGTCGAGGCTCACCTGGGGCACGACTAGGAGCTCCGGCTGAGAATCTTCGTTCTGGCCGACGACCATGATCTCGGGATAGTCGCTGTCGCCGCCGCTGCCCCCGCTCGGTGGGCCGAGGGACGGGGCGTTGAGGCTCCACATCGAACGCGCGTCTTGCTCGCCTTTACATGCGATGACCAGCGCCGCGACATTGTCCTTCGAATGACCCTCGGCGAGGTCGAGCAGGCCCCGCACTTGGGCCTTGGGGGACTCACCACGATTGAGGGCGCCGAGCATCTCGTCCCCCGCGACCACGTCGGTCAGGCCGTCCGAGGCCAGCATGAAAACGTCGCCGGCGGCGAGTTCCCAGCTGCGGAGCTCAACACGAACCGTCGCGCTCATTCCGAGGGCGCGGGTGATCACATTCCGCGGGAGCTTGGCGAGCTTGGCGTCGGGCATGTCCGGCTTCAGCGAGAGCACATCGTTCACTAGGGTGTGGTCTTTGGTGAGCAATTCGAAGTGCCCGTTGCGCATGCGATAGCACCGGCTGTCACCGACGTGGCCGATGTGCAGGACGTTGCGCTGGGGTTCGAAGAACGCCGCGACCACCGTCGTGCCCATGCCGCGGTAGTGCTTCGATGTCTTGGCGACCTCGACCACCGCGGTGTTCGCCCGCTGGATCGCGGTCGCGAGTCGTCGCGCCGAGGTCGACAGTCCCAGGTCGTCGAAGGCCGGCCGATCCTGGGCGGCCTCTTCGCTCTCTTCGAAGAAGCGCGTGATGGTGGCGACGGCGATGGTGCTCGCCACGTTGCCCGCGTTTTGACCCCCGGCGCCGTCGGCGACGATGAAGAGGTTCAGGTCGGGACGCAGCTTCACCACGTCTTCGTTGTGCGGCCTCGGGCCGATGTGGGTATCGCCCGCGGCGCTGATTTCGAGAGCCGCCTCCTGACCCTGGGGACCGCCTACCTCGCCTGCTTCGTCCATGGGGCGATTATCGAGGCTCGGGGCC
>JAFDCW010000729.1 GCA_019312705.1 Deltaproteobacteria bacterium | reverse complement strand
GCCGCCGTCGAGGTGGCTGATCTGGTGGTGGGCGCTGCTGATGCTGGAGCCGTCAGCATGCACGAAGTCGTAAACGCTATTGTCCTTTTGCAGGATCATGCTGGCGACGCGGGTGCGGTCGCACTGGAACGCCATGGTGATGAGGTCGTAGAAGAGGTCGGTCTTCTGCTGGAAATCGTTCGGATTGCCGGGCCTCACCCCGGGGTCGCAGGATGCTCCGCCGCCCGAGCCGGCGAGGCGCACTTCGAGTTGTTCGATGGAGGTGAGGTACTCGTCGAGCTTCTCTCGGTCCCGGGCCCCGAGGCGCCGTTCGAGGTCGTGCATGTCTTCGACGCAGTAGTCGAGCACGCTCTGGTCGAGACGCCGCCGACGCTCGAGTTCCGTCGCCGTCGCCGTCGGGTCGATGCCGGCAAAGAGGCGGTCGAAGACCGCCTGGGGATTGGTCTCCTTGGGCATCGGCATGGTCGCGCTCGCCCACGAGATGTTGCTCTTGTAGATCGGCGCGTACCCCGAGTCCCCGCCGTAGCTGCCCTCCTTGGTGGCCAGTTCGATGGAAGGAAGCTCCGGGGTGAACTCGCGCAGCGCGTTCGCCGCGACCTGGTCTACGCTGATGCCGTTCCGAATGTCGTCGCCGGAGGTCTTCCTGAGGCGCGCCGCCGTGAGGAAGGTGCCGGTGTCCCGCGCGTGGTCGCCGGGGCCGTCGTTCGACATGGTCCCGTCAGGGTACGTGTAGGAGCCGCCGCCGACTTTGTTGGAGATGCCCGAGAGCACACAGAAGTCGTCCTGAAGGTCCGCGAGGGAGGCGAGGCCCGACGGCAGCGTGTATCCCGGTCCGACGGTGGCGGGGTTGAGGTTGGTGCGGATCATCCCATTGGGCACATAGATGAACGCGAGGCGCACACCCGTGTTCGTTGCTGCGCGGGCCACGCGACGTTGCGAGGGGATCATCGAGTCGAAGAGGGGGAGGGCGATGGTCGCCCCGGCCCCGCCGAGGAAGAGACGCCTAGAGAGATGCCAGCTCTTCTTCTTCATCAGGGACTCTCCTCTCGGCCGCCGGCGGACCGGAAGACTTCATTCAATACGACCTGGGTGACGATCTCTCGGAGCGAGGTGTCTCGGACCTGGGCTTGGCCGACGATCTCTTCGACGAAGCAACGGTCTTCGTTGCCGAGGCTGCGGCCAAGGGCGAAGGTGAGGACCTTCTCGGTCACGCGGGTCGTATAGCGCTCGTCCTGGTGGAGAATACCGCTGAGCTCGGCGACGCCGACGAAGCTCGTTTCATCGGGCAGCACGCCGCTCGAGTCGATCGGGTTTCCGTCGCGGTCTTCGGTGCGGAAGCGGCCGATTGGGTCGAAGTTCTCCATGCCGAAGCCGATGGGGTCCATCAGGTCGTGGCAGGCGGCGCAGGCGGGGTCTTCGCGGTGTCGTTCGAGCTTGCGGCGCAGGCTGAGACCGTCGTTTTCTTCGGTCTGGATGAAGGTGTCGACGTCGGCCGGGGGGTCCGGCGGCGGCGAGCAGAGCAGGTTGTCGAGGACCCACTCGCCGCGGCGCACCGGAGAGGTGGTGTCGGGGTGGGAGGTCGTCGTCAGGATGGCGCCCTGGGTGAGGATGCCGCCGCGATCCGCCGTGTCGAGGTCGACGTACCGGAACTCGGGGCCGGTCACGCCGGCGATACCGTAGTGGTCGGCGAGGCGCTCGTTGAGGTAGGTGAAGTCCGCCCGGAGGAGAGTCGAGACGGGCGCGTTGGACTCGACGACGTGGCGCACGAAGAGCAGCGTCTCCTGAGTCATCGCCTCGCGCAGGGCTTCATCGAACTCTGGGAAGAGCTCGGCGTTCGGAGTGCTATAGGCGAAGCGCCGGAGCTGCAGCCACTGGCCAGCGAAGTTCAGGAAGAAAGCGTCGGACTTCTCGTCTGCCAGCATGCGGTCCACCTGGACGCGCAGCTCCTCCTCGTCCTGGAGAAGCCCCGCCCCGGCCTGGGTCAGGAGCTCCTCGTCGGGCATGCTCTGCCACAGGAAGTAGCTCAGCCGCGAGGCGAGTTCGTAGCTGCCGAGGCGGTTCACATCCGGCGACTCGGCGCCGACCTCGACGCGGAAGATGAACTTCGGCGATGTCAGCATGCCGCGCATGGTCAGCTCGATGGCTTGGTCGTAGCTCTCGCCCTCGGCCCTGGCATTTTCGTAGACGGCGACCAGGCGGTCGGCCTCGCTCGTATCGAGGGGGCGGCGATAGGCGCGGAGGCCGAAGCGCTCGACGAAGTCCCGGGCGCAGGCCGTTTCTCCGAGGGTCGAGGCCTCGCAGTCGAGGTAGCGCCCCCGGGCGGTGGAGGCAGCGCCGAGGGCTTCGGCGCTGAGCTCCCGGGCGGCGGCGTCGTACTTTTCCATCAGGAGGTCGCCGAGGCTCAGAATCGCGCCGTTGTTGTCGAAGCCGTCCCCGGACTCGTCGTCCTCGGGGAAGACGTCCGCCGGTGCGCTGGTCGTGCCCAGGAGGTCCCGGACGGTGTTGTTGTACTCGGTGCGGTTCAGGCGCCGGAGGGTGACGTGGCCTGGCTCGGCGACGATCTGCTGGCAGTAGTCGGGTGAGCCGGGAATGGGCGCGGGGCCGCCGGCCGCGTCGCCGATCGCGCCATTGCAGGCCAGCGCCAAGCCGATGGGCCAGGCAAGCAGGGCGAGGCGTGGGAAGCCCAGGGCCGCGGGTAAGGCTAGGCGAGGGACTACGCGGGGGCGACTCTCCATGTCCCTTCCCTCGAGCACGAATTGGGCCGCCATGGGGAAGCGGATTGATCGAGGACAACTTGGGAAATTGGATTCAGTCGCGGAACAGCAAGTGAGCCGGGAATACGAAATGCTCCAAAAGCGGAGCGTTTTGTGATCCTCAGAATCCCCTGGGGGAGTCCGGCGAGTCTCCGGGGGCCGGCGCGCCAAGCACCAGGAGCCGCCCTGGTCCGTCGGGACCGCGGCTCAAATAGACGGCTCGAGGGCCGATCGCTGTGGCCTCGAGCGAGGTGCTGAGGGCCTGGCGGCGACCGCGCTCTTCGCCCCCGCGGCCCCGCGTGCCCGACCTCCAGTGGGGCTCCGAAGCCCCGACGGCGCTGCCCAGGGTGACCACCGCCG
>JAFDCW010000728.1 GCA_019312705.1 Deltaproteobacteria bacterium | reverse complement strand
TCGACGCTGGCCACCAGGATGATGCTTCCCGACTGCTGCTCGAGCATGCTGGGCAGCACGTGTTTCGAGGCGATGAAGGAGCCCTTCAAGTTGATGTCGAGGATGCGGTCCCACTCGTCGACTTCGAGCGTGTGGGCGGGGCCCGCGCCGATGACACCGGCTGCGGTCACGAGCACATCGATGCGGCCGAAGCGCTTGACGACCGCCGCCATGGCGGCCTTCACCGCGGCTTCGTCTCGCACATCGGCCTGCTGGAAGGTCGCGCCCGGAGCCACGGCCTCGATCTTGGCCCAGCTCTCGGCCGGCGGTTCGCCGACATCGAGGCCAGCGATGCTGGCCCCCTCGGCGGCGAAGCGTTCGGCGGTCGCCATGCCGATGCCGGAGGCGGCACCGGTGATGACGGCGACCCGTCCTTCCAAGCGTCCTTGCGAGCGATCCATCCCCACTCCTGCGCGGTCTGGCCCGATTGATGTCGGGGGCGCCGATCGTACCTCACTCGTCCTCTTGCTTACTCGCCCTCGTATTCGCTCGTCCTTCTGCTCACTCGCCCCTCTACCTACTCGCCCCTCTACCTACTCCTACCTACTCGCCCTTGAGCGGCTGCCCGCCTTCGATGTAGATCGTCTGCCCGTTGATGTTGCGGGCGTCTTCCGAGGAGAGGAACACGCAGGTGTTCCCGATGTCCTCGGCCGTGACCTCGCGCTTCAGCAAGCTGTGGTTTTCATAGAGGGCATCGAACACCGAGTCCTTCGCGTCGTCGGGCAGCGCCGTGTTGATCATCGATTCGATCATGAACGACCGGCTGGCACCGGGCCCGACCGCATTCACGTTGATGTTGTAGGGCGCAACATCCTTCGCCAACGCGAGCGTGATGTTGTGGACCGCCGCCTTGCAGCCGCCATAGGCTGCCTGGCCGCGCAGGCCCTGTCGCCCCTGGATCGATCCCATGTTGACGATCTTGCCGTACTTGCGCTCGATCATGTGGGGGATGACGTACTTGCAGCAAAGGAAGGTCCCCACCACGTCGACGGAAAAGAGCTTGTCCCACTCTTCGCGCGTGATCTCCCACAGCGGTTTGATGTCCTGCACGTAGCCTGCGTTGTTGACCAGGATGTCGATCTGGCCGTATTCCTCCATGGTCTTTTCCACCATGGCCTTCACCTGCTCTTCGTCGGACACGTCGACTTGAACGGGCAGGGCCTCGCCGCCGAGGTCTTCGATCTTCTTCGCGACCGAGTGGACGGTCCCGGGCATGTAGTCGATCTCTTTCACCGTTCGGGCGGCGAGAACGACCTTGGCTCCGGCCGCGGCCATGCAGAGGGCGACGCCCTCGCCGATTCCTCGGCTCGATCCGGTGACGATTGCGACCTTGTCTTTGAGTTTCATCGTGTCCTCCGTCGCGGTTCTTGTCGAACTCGCGCGATATGCCGGCGAATTGGAATGTTGGAACGAGGCGATGGGTCGCTCAGGTGGCGGTCCAACCGCCGTCGACCTCGATCACCTGGCCGCTCATGAAATTGCACGTGGCGAGGAAGATGGCCGCGTCGGCGAGGTCCTTCGGATGACCGTGGTAGGGCAGCGGCGTGTCCGCGATGGAGCGCTTCACGAACGAGATGGCCTTCTCGTCACCGAGGTTGAACTTGATATCGGTCCCGATGATGAAGCCGGGCGACAGGACGTTCACCCGAATGCTGCGGGGCGCGAGTTCGACCGCGAGGTTCTTCCCCATGGCGTTGACGGCGCCGCAGATGGCGGCCCCGCCCGCGTAGTCGGGCACGTAGGCGGCGTCCGCGATGCCGGAGCACAGCAGGATGACGCCGCCCTCGGGCATCTTGGGCACGGCGTGGTGAACGAAGTAGAGCTGGCCGAAGAAACGCGAATGGAAGAGATCACGCCACTCGCTCGGCGGCAGTTCGTCCACTGGGCCGAAGACGGCCTTGCCCGCGCAGGTGCAGAGGATGTCGACCCGGGGAAGCTCGTCGATCAACTGACGGACCTGCTCTTCTTCGCCGACATCCACCGAGACGCCGCGCGCCCCGCCACCGATGCGCTCGGCCGCCTCATCGAGGCGTTCCTTCTGGCGACCCACGAGGATGACTTCGGCCCCCTCCGCGCCGAAACGCTCGGCCACCGCCAGCCCGATCCCCGACCCGGCGCCCGTCACGACCGCAATCTTGCCATCCAATTGACCCAAAGAATCAACCGCCTTTCATACGCTTCAAGCCCGATACCACAAGCTGAGCCACCGCCCTTTCCCCGCGCGCTGTGCACTCAACAGCAAACTCGCGGAGGCGGGCTGCTAATACGCGTCCAGCCCTTGGCTGGACGCGTATTAGCCAAGGGAGAAGGTGCTCGTCATGCCGCCGTCGACGCAGATGTTGGCGCCGGTGATGTAGGAGCCCGCGTCCGAGGCGAGCATCACGAGGGCACCCGTGGTGTCGTCGTTGTCGCAGGCACGTGCCAGCGGCAGACCCTTCGCCATCATGTCGACACCGACCTGGCTGTAGATGCTAACGAAGGTCTCGGTGGCGGAGACGCCGGGGGTCAGCGAGTTCACCGTGATCCCCATGGCTCCGAGCTCGGCCGCCATGGTTCGTGTCATCGAACCGAGCGCGCCCTTCGACGTACCGTATGCGCTCACCATCGCGAAGCCGAGTAGCGCCGACGGGGACAGGATGTTGATGATCCGGCCCCAGCCGTTCTCGGCCATGATGCGGGCGCAGACCTGCGAGTAGCGGAAGGGACCATTGATGTTGGTGTCCATCACGTCCAGCCACTGCTCCTCTTCGACTGTCACGAAGGGGCCGGGGGGGTAGACGCCGGCGTTGTTGACCAGGATGTCGACCTTGCCATTCCAATCGACGACGGCCTGAACCGCGGCCTCGACCTCGGAGCGCGAACGCTGATCGCAGGTCGTCGCCATCGCCTTGCCGCCGCTGGCTTCGATGGCGGCCACTGCTGCGTCGAGGGGCTCCTGTCGCCGACCCGTCACCGCCACCGCCGCGCCCGCGTCCGCGAGCGCCTGCGCGTAGCCGAGACCCAAACCGGTCCCTCCACCTGTCACGATTGCGGTCCGACCCTCCAGGGAAAAATTCATCGTTCTGCTCCTTGTG
>JAFDCW010000727.1 GCA_019312705.1 Deltaproteobacteria bacterium | reverse complement strand
CCAAGGCCGACTACGAGGTGAACGACCTCGGGGCCTTCGCGCCCTTCCCCGTCGCCGTCGACGAGCTCGGCCCGGGAGAGGTCGGCTTCATCGCCGCCTCCATCAAGTCCATCCACGACACCAAGGTCGGCGACACGATCACCCACGCGAAGAACCCCGCGATCGATGCGCTGCCCGGCTTCAAAGAGGTGAAGCCCATGGTCTTCTGCGGGATCTTCCCGACCGACAGCGACCAATACCCGGACCTCCGGGACGCCCTCGACAAGCTGCACTTGAACGACAGCGCCTTCGACTTCGAGCCGGACACCTCCGAGGCCCTCGGTTTCGGCTTCCGCTGCGGCTTCCTCGGCCTCCTGCACATGGACGTCATCCAGGAGCGCCTCGAACGCGAATACAACCTCGACCTCATCACCACCGCGCCGAGCGTCGTCTACCAGGTGCACAAGCACTCGGGCGAGGTGGTCAACTGCGAGAACCCGTCGAAGATGCCCGACGCGGGGCAGATCAAGCACATCGAGGAGCCCTACTTCCGGGTCTCCATCCATGTCCCAGCGACCTACGTCGGTGCCGTCTTGGGCCTCTGCCAGGTGCGCCGCGGCGAGCAGCACGGCATCAACTACGCCACCCCGGACCGGGTCATCATCACCTACGACCTGCCCCTGGCCGAGGTGCTCTTCGACTTCTTCGACAAGCTCAAGAGCGCGACCAAGGGCTACGCCTCGATGGACTACGAGCTCATCGGCTACCGCCAGAACAACCTCGTGCGCCTCGACATGCTCTTGAACGGCGACAAGGTCGACGCCCTCAGCTCCATCGTGCACAAGGACAAGGCCTTCTACCTGGGCCGCGCCCTCGCCGAAAAGCTCAAGAAGATCGTCCCAAGACAGCAGTACGATGCGCAAGGACGTCACCGCGAAGTGCTACGGCGGCGACATCAGCCGGAAGCGCAAGCTGCTCGAGAAGCAGAAAGAGGGCAAAAAGCGCATGAAGAGCGTCGGCTCGGTCGAAATCCCCCAGGAGGCGTTCCACGCCATCCTGGAGCTCGATTAGGCCGCTGAGCTCAGGGCTCCGCCAGATACTCGCGCGCCTTCGAGGCGTAGTGCGCGGAGGAATCGCGGAGCTGGGCAAACTCTTCGGGGCGCAGCTCCCGGATGACCTTCGCCGGGCGGCCCATGGCGAGCACGCCGGGGGGGATCTGCTGCCGGGCCGTCACCAGGGAGCCGGCTCCGATGATGCAATCGGAGCCGATGTGCGCGTCGTCCATGACGATGGAACCCATGCCGACGAGGACCCGGTCACCGATGGTGCAGCCATGGAGGAGCACCATGTGCCCCACGGTGCAGTCGTCGCCGACGACGGTCGGCACCCAACCGTCCGTCGCGTGCACGACGCCGTTGTCATGAATGGACGTCCGGGCGCCGATGGTGATCGGCTGCACGTCCCCGCGCAGCACGGCGCCAAACCAGATGCTCGACTCGGCGCCGATGGTGACGTCGCCGATGATGGAAACGGTCGGAGCGACGTAGGTGCCAGCGGCGACGACGGGAAGCTTCCCGCGATACGCCACGATGGTCGGGCCGGTCATGACGGTGCCTTTCGAGAACGGCGCGAAGCCCGGAGGCCCGCGAAGGTGAAGAGCGTGAAGGTCCCGGCGATCGAGCCGAGTCCGTCGGCGATGATGTCGTACACATCCCCGTCGCGGCCCGGGACGAAGCCCTGGTGGATCTCGTCGAGCACGCCCCATGCAAACGCGATGACCGCCGCCGCCGCGAAGACCCGGGCCGCGGACGGTGCCTTCCAGGTACGACGGGCAGCGTAAGCGACGAGGAACCCGAGCACGCCGAACTCGACGAAGTGCATGCCCTTGTCCTTCATCGGAAAGCGGGAGACGGGCAGGCCCTCGATGCGGATCGACGAGAGCCCCCAGATGAGCGCCATGTAGAGGACCGCCGGAGCCCACGCGAGGGCGAGGGACATGAGCCGCGAACGGCGCGCCATTAGGGCTCCGGGGTCGCTTCCGCAATCACTGGGAGTCCGACGCGAACCTTCGCCGCCGGGGCGGTCACGGCGATTGCACCTTGCATCGAGCCGAGCAAGCTGTGCTTGTTTGCGGAGTCGATAGTGACGGTGACCAGCTCGCCGGTCGGGTCGTGGCCCGGGGGCGCGAGCAAGTGCACGATCTCGTTGCGACCGGTACGCCCCGTGTATCGTCCTTCGTCGCCGCGGCTGAGGCCCTCGACGAGGACCTCTTGTTTCGTGCCGACGAGGGCATCGAGGTGGCGTCTTTGGTTTTTGGCGACGACCTCGAAGAGGCGCGCCAGGCGCTCGGACTTGACCGCTTCGGGCACGTCGTCACCGAGCTGCAAAGCAGGTGTAAATGGGCGCGGCGAGTACTTGAAACAGAACGCCGATACAAAGCCGACCTCTTCGACGATGGAGAGGGTCTCGAGGAAGTCTTCCTCGGTCTCGCCGGGGAACCCGACGATGATGTCCGTCGCGAGGGTGAGGCCGGGGCGGGCGTTTTGCAGGGCCCGGGCGCGGTCGATGAAGAGCGCACGGGTGTAGCGCCGAAGCATGCGCTTGAGGACGCGGTCCGACCCGGACTGAACGGGCAGATGCACGTGGGCCGGGACCATGTCGAGCTCGGCGTGGGCTCGAACGAGCTCCGGGGTCACGTGGCGCGGATGGGGCGAGGTGTAGCGCAGGCGGGTGAGCTCGGGGACCTCCCGGACGATGCGCCGGAGAAGCTCGGGGAAGCGGCTCGTCGACGCGAAGCGTGACGGGAGATCGGGGCCGGCATCCGAGGCATCGGACTCGTCCGAAGACTCGCCGGGCGGGTGCCAAGAGTTGACCGTCTGGCCGAGGAGCATCACTTCGCGCACACCGCCGCTGGCGAGGAGAGCGATTTCGCCGACGATTTCGTCGGCCGACCGGTAGCGCTCGTCGCCTCGGGTGTGGGGAACGATGCAGTAGGTGCAGCGTTCGTCGCAGCCCTTCATGACCGTGACGAAAGAAGTGACCTCGCGATCTTCGGGGCGGGGGTGGGCGATGAGAAACCGAGGATCTTCGTCGTCGAAGACCGTACGGGCGACGGGCGGCGCGCCCCCCTCGGCCGCCGTGACCAGGCGCGGGAGGTCGGGGATGTTGTCAGGGCCGATGATCACGTCGACGTAGGGCGCCTTGGCGAGGAGGTTCTCGCCCTCTTGCTGGGCCACGCAACCGGCGACGACGAGGACCGCGTTGCTGCGCTCTTCTTTCCAAGGCCGGAGGGTGCCGAGCAGGCTCATCAACTTGTGCTCCGCCTTTTCGCGGATCGAACAGGTGTTCACGACAACCAGGTCGGCGAGGGCGCCATCGGTCGTGGGCTGATAACCCTCGGCGCCGAGCACCTCCTCGATGCGACGGGAGTCGTGCACGTTCATCTGGCAGCCGAAGGTCTGGACGAGGTAGTGCTTCATCGGGGCCCGGCCGGTTTAACCCGCGCATCAGGGGGTGTCGAGCCGATCCACTCCCGTAAACCGCGCTTGTCAGTCGCGCGTGACCGCGGGTTCCAGCGGTGTCGCCGCGGGCTCGTCGAGGACGAGGCGGCCGGCGGGGGCTTGGGGAAGCCGGAGGTGACCGTTGTCGTCGGTTCGGGCGAGCAGTACGGAACCGTCCGAGAGCCGCAGCGCGACGAGGCGGTCCGCGAGCAAACTCTGGCCATCCGCGGACCAGGCGTAGATGTCGGCCTCGCTATCGAGGGGGACGAGGCCGGGGGCAGCGCAGGCCGCCGATACTTCCTCGGCAAGGGCCCGAGCACCAGCCACCTCGAGGGCCCGATGGGCGAGGTCCGCGTCGATGGCGCCGGCGGCGGCCCCGGCGGCGAGCCAGCGGGCGGCGGCGATTTGCACCGGGGCGGCGCGGCGAGGGTCGAGCCAATCTTCCGGGGACGGGCCGCCGGGACACGCGCCGGCACCCAAGGCGGCGAGACCCGTGGCGACGTTCGCGCGGATGTACGGCCCCCGGGACGCCGCGA
>JAFDCW010000726.1 GCA_019312705.1 Deltaproteobacteria bacterium | reverse complement strand
GCGAAGCCGCGCATCGCATCGACGGCATTGGCGACGAGGTTCATCAATACCTGCTTGATCTTCGGTCGGTCGACTTTGACGCAAAGCTCCGAGCCTCGGTTCTCCCAAGCCATCTCGAGGCGGATGCCATCGACCGCGGCCACCGGCGCCTCGAGCTCGAGGACCTCCGCGAAGAGGGGCAACACCGGAACAATCTCTCGGTCCATTCTCCGCTGCCGAGCGAGGGCGAGGAAGTCGTCGAGCATCTCCTTGAGGCGAACCAACTCACCGTTGACGATCTTCACGCGCTCACCGATTCGATCCGACCGCCCCTTGTCCTGAAGCTTCTTCGACGCACGCCCGATGAGCTCGAGCTGGAGCTTGGCGGCGTTCAGAGGATTGCGAACTTCGTGGGCGAGGCCCGCGGTCAGGGTACCGATGGTCGCCAGCGCTTCGTGTCGTGCAGCTTTCACCATGAGCGCCTCGCGCTCGGACTGGGCCACCTCGAGGTCTTCAGCGAGGGCCTGGCGTTCGGACCGGAGGCCGTCGGTATACGCATCGCGATAGGACTCGAGCATGATGGCGAGCTCGACATCGCAAATGCGGTTGATCGCTCGGCGGGTCTGGCGCTCCTGATCATTTGTGATCGACGACGCGATGAGGGCCGCGATGAGGCGGTCACGGACGAGGCCCATGGCCGCAAACATGTAGCGTTGCTCGAGACCGATGCGTACGTGCACCTCGCCGATGCGGGAGCGCTGGGCGAGGTAGAGATCGTCGTAGACTCCGCCAAAGAGGCCCTCGAGCCAGTTGAGGAGGCTGGCCTCGAGGCGTTTTCTCTGAGCGGGCCCGCGGATGGCTCGGGAAGCGCCCGGGCTGCGTTCGACAGCGTCGTAGAAAGCCTCGACGAGACCCGGAAAACTCGGCCGAAGGATCGGTCCCGCGGCCTTCAGAAGCACCGCATCCCGGGCCCCGAAGCCGATGTAGTTCATCACCTCGGAGAGCACGCTCTCGGCAGCGTCACTCGAGATCGAATCAGCCATCCGTGCCCGCGTCCCCCGGCCCCTCGGTCCCCTCGGTCTTTGGCGCCACGTAGAACGGAGAGCCGACCGCGGGGCAATCCCGGACCACGAGGACCGGACGCCGCGATATTCGCAAGAGCCGCTCGGCGGTGCTCCCGAGGATGAAACGGACCACCCCCTTCCGGCCGTGGGTGCCCACGATGATCGCGTCGACCCCCTGCTCCGACGCCACCCGGTCGAGGGTGACCGACGGCCGGTCGATGGAACGCACGGTGAGGGCCGTAGCGCCCGGGATCTCTCTTTCCGCGAGGGCCGAGAGCTGGGCCTCTTGTTCGAGGATGGATTGCTCCCGGAGCGCCGTCTGGGGGGTCTGTTCGTCGTACGGGACGTCTTCGGCCCCGCTCGGCGAGACCACGGAGACGACGGTGACCTCGCCCCCGAGGTTCGCGATGAGGGCCCGGGCCGCCCGGACCGCCCCGAGGGCATGGTCCGAGAAATCAGCGCCGACGAGCCAGTGGGCTCCCGCGAGGGACTGGGGCGCCTCACCGTCGGGCGGGGCGACAAACATCGGGCAGGGCCCTTGGCGACTGATCTGATCGACCGGCTGGCCCACAAAGCCCGTGTCTCGGTGACGACGGCCGAGGACGAGGAGCGAGGGCTCGAGTTCCTCGGCAGCCTTCAAGATGGCATCGGCGGGGGTCGTACCCGCGAAGAACTGCGCCGTGACCGTGACGCCGGCTTCCTCGACTCGGGCCCGGGCGGCTTCGAGCCCCCGTTTGGCGAGATCTCTCCGAGCGCTCAGGCGACCCTCGAGGGCATCGGCGGCGGCGGAGATCGCCGCCGGGACGGCGTCCGCGTGAACCTCCGGCCCAACGGCGTGCACCAGGGCCAGCCGGCCGCCGAGGGAACGGGTGGCGGCGATGGCCAAATCGACCGCCCGGTCACCCTCGTCGCTGAGGTCTGTCGCACAGAGAATCAGAGGTTCTTCCATTTCATGGTCTCCATGAGTCCGAGACTCCTTACCCCGCCCTGCTACCCGCGTGCCAGCTTCGTGGCTGCTGGCCTGAGACGTGCTTACTAGTGAAAATCGATGGGATTGACCTGGTGTCTCGCGAAAGAGGCGCATTTTTGTCACCATCGCCCCGCCGCGACATAAAATTTGCGCGCAAAGTCAGGAGAGCAGGATGGGAGAGATCAAGAAAATCCTCAGTCCGGTCGATTTCTCGGAGACCTCGGAGCACGCGCTTCGCTACGCCATCGATCTCGCGTCCAAGGTGGGGGCGACCATAGACGTGGTGCACGTCTATCAGCTGCCCACGTACGCGCTGCCCGACGGAGCGATCCTGGCGCAACCCGAGTTCGTCGCAAGCCTCACGACGGAGCTCCAGAAGCAGCTCGACGACATCCTCCGACGTTACTCGGGGCATGACGTCACCCTCACCGGGCGCCTCACCGAAGGCACGCCCTTCAGCGAAGTGACTCGCATCGCGGCCAAAGAAGGCAGCGACATGATCGTGATGGGCACTCACGGGCGCACCGGGCTCAAGCACTTGCTGCTCGGAAGCGTCGCCGAGCGCGTCGTGCGAACGGCAAAGGTACCGGTCCTCACGGTACCCGTCGCAGACTGATGGAGAACACAACCATGGCAGATACCCCCAGGCTCGTCCGCGACATCATGAGCCGCGAACTCGTGACGCTTCGCGAAGAAGAACACCTCGAGCTCCTGGCGGACGGCCTCGAGCGCTTCGGCTTCCGGCACCTTCCGGTCGTCGACGGCGACAAGCTCATCGGCCTGGTGACCCAACGCGACCTGCTGAAGGCCTCGATGAGCTCGATAAGCCCCAGCGCCACCCGGGACGCCTTCGAGGCAAAGCTCGAGGAGAACGTCTTCGTAGCCCAGCTCATGCAGCGCGACGTCGATACGGTGACGCCAGATACGACCCTCGTCGAGGCCGCGCGCCGCATGCGAGATCAGAAGCGTGGATGTCTGCCCGTCGTGGAGGATGACAACAAGCTCGTAGGCATCATCACGGAAACGGACTTCCTCGACCTGGCGATTCAGCTCCTCGGAGGCTGACCGGCCGGGACCCTACGACGCTTCCGGTCGACGAACTTCAAG
>JAFDCW010000725.1 GCA_019312705.1 Deltaproteobacteria bacterium | reverse complement strand
ACGAAGCCCGGACCTGGATCGAGCGCGCCGCGGGCACCGGCGAGGTAGCGGTGATCCGGGCAGGGATCCGCCCAACGGTCCTCAGCCCCCTCGGAGAAGACCCGCAGCCAGACGCCATCCTCGAGGGGCTCACTACGGACGATGGCCCCGCAGACATCGAGGCAGCCGTCGGCCTCGCCGATGCCATCATCGCCCACCGAACCGGGCCGGGGCAGATCCTGGTCATCGGGGACCGCCCGGCCGAGGGCCAGACCCAAGCGCCCATGGCCCTGGTACCCATCGGCGCGATCGCAGACTCCCTCGGCATCACCCGGCTCACCGCCCGCCGAGATCCCCTCGCCGTCGGCGAGTACTCCGTGCACGTCGAGGTCGCATCTTTCACCTCGCGCGAGGGACGGGCTCGACTCCTGGTCCGGGACCGTGACGTGACCATCTTCGACCAACCCTTCCGCCTCACGGCGGGGGAGCGCCAGACCTTCGTCGCCGAGGGCTTCTCCAGCCAGGAAGGCGAAGTGACGGCGAGTCTCGAAGATATCGAAATCGCGGGAAGCGAAGACGCTCAGCAAACGGACGACGTCGCCTACGCAGTCGCGCCAGCCCTCGAGCGCACCCGGGTCCTGCTCATCGGTGACAACAGCCCGCTGCTCGGGGCCGTGCTCTCGGCCCACTCCGGCGTAGAGCTCAGCCGGGCGGCTTCGCTGTCCGAGGGCACGCCGGCGAACCACGACGTGCTCATCTTCGATGGCATCGATGCGCCCGCTGACCTCCGGCACCCCGGCGTGCTCGCCTTTGGCGCCGGCGCGGCGGGCCTCACCCTCGGCGACCGGGTCGATGCGCCGCGCATCACCGCCACCCTCTCGGGCCATGAAGCCGTCGGTGGTGTTCGTTTGAGCTCGGTGCGGGTGGAAGGGGCCCGGGGCGTCGACGTCGAGCCCTCGGACCAGGTCCTCGCTCGCGCCGGCGAGGTAGCCCTCATGGCCGCCCGGGAGCGCGGGGGTCGCCGAGCGCTGGTCTTCGGCTTTCAACTCGACGAGACCGACCTCGGCGAACGCGTCGCGTTCCCCCTGCTGGTTCACCACGCCCTCCGGTGGCTCGCGGCCTATAAGACAGACACGGTCCTGCCGGACGCTCCGGGAGCCATCGTCCGCGTACCGGCTGACACGCCGGTCCTCGACCCGGCGGGCGAAGCCGCCGAGGCCCACGCGGGGCTGCTCTTCGATACCGAGGGGGCTGGCATCTACCATGTCGGCGAGCGAGCGATCGCCGTGAGCGGCGCCGAGACCGCCCGAGCGATCCCCGCTCCCCTCCTCGTTCCGGGCGCGACGAGCCTCAGCCGGCTCCCCCCCCTCACGACGCTGCTCGCAATGTTCCTCCTCCTCGTCTTCGTAGTGGAGTGGTGGCTACTAAACCGGGGGACCCTCGGATGAACGTGGAGCTCGGTTTCACCCTGGCGCTCTACGGGCTGCTGCTGATCCCGCTGGTCTTGCTGCTCGGGCGCAAGAGCCAGTTCTTGCTCTCGCCGAAGCGCCGGGTCGTCGTGGTGACCCTGCGGGTGCTGGTCGTGGTCTTGGTGGTCCTCGCCGTCGCCGATGTGCGGGTGGGCCTGCCCACCGACGAATTGGCGGTCACCACCGTCATCGACTCGTCGGCGAGCATCGCCGACGCCGAGCGGGGGGCCCTCGATGTACGCTTGGCCGCCGTCGCCGAGAGCAGCCCGGACGTCGACTTCGACACGGTGGGCCGGGCGGCGGGACCCAACACCGGTCAGCCACGCCTCGCGGCGCCCCCGACCACAGCCGAGTTGGCGACCGGCATCACGACCGCCGCGGCGACCTTGGCCGCGGACCGGGTCCGCCGGATGATCCTCGCGACCGATGGGCGAGACGTCGGCGACGACGTGCTCGGCGCCGTCCGTGACGCGGCGAACGCCGGGGTTCGGGTGGACGTCCTGCCCCTCGGCACGGCGCCACCGATCGACGCCCTAGCGCTCTCTGCCCTCGACGCCCCCCGCTTGGTACGCGCCGGCGAGACCCTCGAAATCGAGGTCGAGGTGAGCGCCGGGCGGGCGGCCGACGTCGAGTTCACTGCCGAGATCGACGGCGTCGAGGTCGCCACCACCACAGCCTCAGTCGGCGCCGGGGACGGTCGCGTATCCATTTCGGTCCCATTCCCCGGAGACGAGGGCATCCACCGCCTCGAGGTCGCCGGCCAGGCGCCGGGAGACATCGTCTCCGCCAACGACAGCCTCTCGACCCTGGTTCGCGTATTGGCCAAGCCCCGGGTCCTTCACTTGCATGATGAAGACTCGGTCCCGCCCCTCGGCGAGGCCCTCGAAGTCGCCGAACTCGACGTGACGTCCCTTCCCGTCGGAGCCGCCCCGACAACGCTCGTCGAACTCGACCGCTATGGCCTCGTCGTCCTCGACGAGGTCGACCCCGAGCGACTCTCGGAGCCCCAGCAAGTTGCGATACGACGTTTCGTGGAAGACCTCGGCGGAGGCCTGATCACCATCACCGGGGGCCACCCGGTCAAACGCTCACCGGAGATCATCCGCCAGCTCGAGCCGATCCACCCCGCCCCGGCGATCCCCGAGCCGCGCCCCCTCGAGCTGATTCTGGTCATCGACCGGAGCGGCTCGATGGAAGGTGCGCGGATCAGTATGGCCCGCCGTGCGGGCGTCGCGGCCATCGCAGCCCTGCGCGCTGACGCCCTCGTCGGCGTCGTTGCGTTCTCGGGGGGCGCCGACCGGGTAATGGCACCGGTGCCGGTCTTCGAAGACGAAAACCGGGCCCTCGCCAGCGACTTCGTCGCTCGGATCAACGCGGGCGGAGGTACGAACATCGCTGCCGCCCTGAGCTCGGCCCGGGCCATTGGGAGCCACGACCCGCGCTACATCCACCACGTGATCCTTCTGAGCGACGGAGCATCCGATCCCGCGCCCGCCCTCGCTCAAGCCCAAGCCCTCGCGAGCAGCGGCGCGAGCATTTCGGCCATCACCATCGGGCCGCGGAACCCCCTGATGGCAGAGATTGCCCGTATCGGGCGAGGTCGTTACCACGTGACCGAAAACGCCGCCTCCCTTCCGGCGCTCTTCGTCCGTGAGGCTCAGTTCCGGCCACCCC
>JAFDCW010000094.1 GCA_019312705.1 Deltaproteobacteria bacterium | reverse complement strand
TGAACGCCAGCTCGGCTGTCGGGAGGGATGTGGCCCAGGCGGGCACCATGATCGCCGGCGGGCTCGCGAGCTCGATCGACACGTCGGGCACATTCGCCTCGTGCACGTAGAGGTCGAACTCGGGGACCCCGAAGACCGCGCCGAGGCGGTCCGCGAGATTGCGCACCGCTAGCACGGCCCCGGCGCGGATCCGGTCGCGCTTCGAGAGACCGTATTGCGCATATTCCGGTGGATAGATCTTGCCGAGCGCCTCCGAGAGGGCACCGGTCATCCCGGCGGCGACGTTGTCGAAGGCGCCGTTGACCTGAAGCTGGCGAATGCCCTGGTCACCGAGGAGGCCGGGCGCCGCCTCCCCAGCCCTCGCTCGCCGCGCCCGGAGGGACATCAGCTCTTCCGGCTGCCCGGCGTCGAGGACCATCAACGAGAGCAGAACCGCCACGGACTCTTCGCCGTCCCCCATGTTCCCGATGGCCACCGAGAGCGCGCGCCAAACGTCGACCTTTGTCACATCTTGCAGGAGGAAGCGCCGCAGCGCGTCGACCGCGCGGTCGAAGCTGCCCGTCGCCGACAGGCGCGCGGCGAGCTCGAGGGGAAGCTCGGCGGACATTGGTTCTCGATCGACCCCTTCACGGAGCGTGGAGAAGGCCCGGTCGGCCCGGTTCAGATGATCGCCGAACACCCCGGCGATGGCCAGGTAGGTCGGTGCCGTCGGGTGACCCATGCGCGCGGCGAGGTCCTTGTAGCGCATGAGCACACCGAGATACGCGTCCCAGGTCGCGCCGCCCCGCTGGCCGATCATCTTGCAGTAGTCGTCGGCCGCGACGCCTCCGGCGCCCGAAAGTGAAACGGCCTCGAGGAGGGTCTTCGCCCGGTCTTCGTGCCTGTTGAGGGCCTTCTCGATGCGCGAGACTTCGACGAGGGACTCCGCCCGTTCGGCCGGGCCTTCGGCCAAGTTCGTGAGGCGCCGGGCCAACTCGAGCGCTTCGTCTCGTTTGCCCAGGCCGAGCTGAAGGCGGCCGAGGCGCGTGAGGGCCTCCCGATTGGCGTCTTCTTGAATGAGGACGGCTCGCAGGCTCCGCACCGCCTGATCGACATCCGATAGATGATCGTCGCAGATGGCCGCCAAGCGTAGGTGTGCGTCGGCGAGCATCGTCCGGTCCGTGGTGTGTTCGATGATCGTACGCAGTGCTTCTGCGGCGTCGTTCCATTGCTGGGCCCGTACGAGATAGATCGCTCGCTTCAGGAGCGTCATTGGGTGGGTCGCAACGCGGGTGAGGGCGCGGTTGCAGGCGGCGAGGGCCGCGGGCAGGTCGTTGCGGTGGTCGGCGTGCAGCTCCGCCACGGTCACGTGAAGATCGGCCGCGGCTTCGGGCCGCTCGGCGCTCTGCGCGGCGCGACCGAGCACGTCGATGAGGTAGGGGACCCGCTCGAGGTTGACCAGCAGGTGGCGCAGGCGGGCCGCGACCTCCGTGTTGTCGGGGTCGAGTTCGAGGGCTCGCTCTAGGTCCGTCACGGCCCCCTCGAAGTCCCGTAACTCGTTCCGGATGACCGCGGCCTGTACCAGGAGCTGAACCGCGAGACTCCGGTCACCGGTAACCCGGGCCTCGAGCTCCGCCGCCTCGCGGAGCGCGTCGGCGTCTCCGGCCGCTCGGGCGACTCGGGTGAAACCCCGTACGACGCTCATGCTTTCGCCGTCGGCGGCGATCGCCGCTCGGTACGTCTCGAGGGCGCCGGGGCCACCGACCCGCTCGAGCAATTCGGCGACATTCGCCTGGTGGAAGGCTCGGACCGTCGAGTCTCCGGCCGCAGACGCCAGGCGCGCTTCGAGGCCTAGGAGGGCGGCTTCGTCCTGGCGGGCCCGGGCCATCGCGGCGAGACCTTCGAGGGCCTCGAGGTCCGTCCGCGATACCTCGAGGATCTTCTCGTAGGTCTGCGCGAGCAGGCGATCATCTTTGCTGTTTCGCGTCAGTTCGCGCAACGCCGCGACCTTGGCGGCGGGGTCTTCGAAGACCACCGCCTGTCGACGGTAGACATCCGCGAGGCCGAGGACGTTGTTGCTGCGGTCGTAGATGCCCTCGAGGGCGAGCAGGGCCCCGATGTGCTTCGGGCTCTTTGCGAGGATCTTCTGATAACAATCGGCGGCGATATTGAGGTTGTCCAGGCGGCTCGCGTACACGCCACCGGCACGCAGCAGCGCGTCGTTCGAGTCCTCGTCGGCGCCCGAGAGGTGCGCTTCCTCGACGAGGCTCTCGGCGAGATCTTTCCACGACTTCTTGTCCGAGAGCAGCCTTTGGCGGGCTTCCATTGCTGTCGAGTCGGCGGGCATCGCGGCGAGAGCGCTGTCGTAGGCGACCAGAGCCTTCTCGGGTTGCTTGACCTTTTCTTCGTAGAGCTCCGCCAACTCGATCGCGAGGTGGGCCCGCGCTTCATCACTGTCGACTTGCTCAATTCGCTGCTCGAGGGCATTGCACAGGTCGGCCCAGCGTTCCCGGGATCGAAGCGCGGTCACCATGTCGTCGAACGACCGGTGGTGGTCTGCGTCGATCGCGAGGGCGCGCTGGAAGTACCCGATCGCGATGTCTTCTTTGGCGATGCGCGTGCGACTTACTTCGCCCATCTTGTGTAGGAGGTCGGGCTGGTCACGCTTGTCCGTGATCGCGAGCTCTTGCTCCCAGGTCTCCAGAAGGTTGTCGTATCGTCCGAGGCGCTGGTAGGTCGACGCGATCACTCGGAGCGCTTCTCGGTGCTTGGCGTCTTTGCCGAGTACGTCGCGCAGCTTGGTGAGCGCCCGTTCGGGGTCTCCGAGGTCGCGGTCGACAACGACCGCGGCGCGGATCTCGAGGGAGAGGGCCCGCGTCGGGTCTGCCAGTTTGGCCTCTCGCTCGAGGGAATCGACGAATACCGCGTGCTCTCCCGCTCGATGGGCCGCGCGGGCGAGAGCCTGGAGGGCTGCAACGTGCTCGGGTGCCCGGGCGAGGATTCGTTGGTAGGCGTTGACGGCGCCCTTCGGCTCCGCGAGGCGATCTTCGTAGATGGCGCCGATCCGAAACAGGAACCCGTTGATCTCGTCGTCGTCGGGGGTCCGGTCGACGCGCCGCTGGAAGAGCTCGGCGAGCTCCCGATACCGACCCGCCGCGGTGTGCAGGCGGTCGAGAGCTTTGAATGCTTCGTCATCGTCGGGGTCGAGGCCGAGGGCCTGGGAGTAGTGGCGTGCGGCGTCGTCGGGCTGGCCGAGCTTCGATTCGAGCACGCGCCCGATGACCACATGAGCCCGTGCCCGCACCCCCGCGTCTTCGGTCGCCCTCACGATGACTTGCTGCAGGCTCACCAGGGCGGGCCAGTCGCCGATGCGGCGATAGAGCGCATCGAGGGCGGTTCGGACGGGCTCGTAGTGGCCGTCCATTTCCAGGGCGCCTTCGTACCAGCGTCGGGCTCGCTCCTTGTCGTCGAGGACGTCGTCGTAGAGCATGCCTAGGCGGTGGGAGAGGCTCACCCGCTCTCGCTGATCCGTCGCGCTCTCAGCGAGGCGGTTGAGGGCCCCGGCGAGGTCTTCGTGACGAGCCGTGGCCTCGTAGAGGTCCGCGAGTTCCTGAGTGATGAAGCGCTTCTCTCCTCCGAGTTGGCGTGCTTCTTCGAGGGCCGTGATGGCCGACGCGGCGTCCCCGAGGGCGATTCGCTGGACGCGTGCGATTCGCCACAACGCGTCGACCCGACCTTCGGCGTCCCCGGCGAGGCTCACTTGCTGTTGCAGGGCCGACACGAGGTCGGTCCACATGCGTTGGCTGCGCGTCAGCCGCTTCAGCGACGAGAGCGCAGATGACGTCGTCGGCTCGAGCTCGACGGCCTTGCGGTAGAGAGATGTTGCCTGGCGCGGGTCGTCGGCGCGGTGTTCGGCGAGCTGTGCACGGACCGCGGTCAACGCAGCCCGGAGGTGGGGGTCTTCGGTGAGGGAACTCGCGAGGCGGGCGTAGGTCTTTTCGAGGGCGGACCACGATTTGTCCCGGCGCTCGACGCGTTCGATCGCCTTCAGCACGGACGCGTCATCGCGGTTGAGCTCGAGGGCCTGGCCGTAGGCCTTGCGGGCCTCGTCTCTCCGTCCGAGGCCGTCTTCGAGGGCCCGGCCCTTTTCGTAGTGGAGGGCCGCCCGGCGCCGTGGGTCCGGTGTCGCGCGGATCTCCTGGTCGAAAAGGGTGAGCGTGGCCGCGTGTTTTCCTGCGGCGTGCGCAAGGCGTCGGGCGCCGCGCAACGCGGCGACGTGGGACGGTGAGTGCCGGCTCGCCTCGAGGTAGTGCTTCTCGGCGTTCTTGGGCTCTTCGAGGAGCCCCTCGTAGAGGCGCGCCATCTCGTAGTGAAGCCGCGCGGAGCGCAGGTCGTCGGGGCGCTTGAGGAGTTCCGCCTTGCAGCGCTCGATGAGGGCGTGGGCGTCGCGAACACGGAGGGGATTTCCCGGGGGGGGTTCGGTCGTCCTGACCTCGCCGCCTTCGTGGGGAGCCGTCAGCGGCGGCGCGGCCATCGGCGCCGGCGGAGTCACCTGCGTCGCCCCGGCCGTCTGAGTCGCGGACGTGGTCGGCGCGGGCCGCGGCGGGGCGCCGCGCGCTGGAGTCGGGGGGCTCTTTGGCGGTGCGCCTGGGGCCTTCGGTGCTGAGCCACCTCGCTGGCGCGAGGGAACCTTCGGTGCGGTCGGGGGCCGCGGCGGGCGCATGGCAGGGGATGCCTTTTTCGGGGGGGGGGGCGGCAGCGAGGCAGGCGTATGGGGTTTGGCGCCGGGCTGAGCACCGACGTCGGCGGTCGTGTCTTCGACGAAATCGAAGTCCGACAGGGACATCTCTGGTAGCGCTCCATCGGAGGGTGGTGCGTTGACTTCGACGGTCTTTCCCCGGTCTTTCCCCTTACTCTTCGACTCGTCTGCCATGAACCCCCGCGGAGTGAGTCCGCATGATACAGGATCGACCCAGAGTGATCTCGGATGGAATGAGGGCTATGCTCAGGCCGCCGTGGCGAGCCCGATGGACCGTATCCCGGATGTCCGCGACGGCCTCACTCGCGAGGAGCGGGTGGTTCTATGGGTCCTGAAGCAGACCCAGGACGAGCTCGGTGGCCGCAACGTGCCGACCGCCATGCTCTATGGCCGGGTGGTCGAATACATCGACATCCGGGTCGATGATCTTCAGCGAATCCTTCAACGGTTGACCGGCCGTGGCCTCCCCAAGGCGCAGCGAAGATCAGGAAAAGGTCCCGGCGAGCCACTCTGAGAGGCTGGGCACTTCTTCGTCGACGCGCCGCGGCATGACCGCCCAGCGGAGCACCTCGAGGGCGAGGGGCACATGTACGTTTCCGCCGAGGCGGATCATCGGAGGGGGGGCTACCCCGGTGTCGTCGGCGGCCGTCTCGGCCCAGTCCACCTGGCGTCCGAGGGATCGCGCGATCGCCACCGCGAGCAGGTCGCAGAGAGCTTGAAAGGTCAGCGGGGGCAGCCACCGGAGCACGCCGGAGCGCTCGGTGAAGAGCAGCTCCTCGGCCGCCGAGACGCCTGCCAAGTCCGCGGACAGGACGACCCGAGAATCAGCCGTCGAGTCCGCCGATAGACGGGCGTCTTCGATCGCGGCGAAGGCGCGAGCCATGCGAGCAAAGGGAGCGCCCGGGTTCTTGCCCCACACGTCGCCGGTCATCTCCACGAGGGCGGCTTCGACCTCCCGGGCGATATCGGTCACCACGGCCCGGCCGGCATAGATCGCGACCGGCTCGTCCGGGATCGATTCGCCGAAGAGGCTCGCTTCGTGACGCAGGCGGGCGACTGCGGCCCGGCTCTCCCCGGTCCCCGCGCCGGCTCGTGAGAGTCCAAACGCCTTCACCGCATCGCCGGCGTCGGCCACGTCGGCGAAGAGCACCAGGCGGAGGCCGACGAGCGCGCTGGGGTTTTCGCGCAGGTCGTCTGCGGTCCGGGAGAGTTCGCCGATCAATGAGCCCTCGATCCGCACTCGCAGGGCGGCGTGCAGGGCGGCGGCCCCTCCCGGGTCGCGCCAGCAAGCCATTACGAGCTCGGAGCCCTCGGCGGTTTCGACCGGTAGCACGCGGCCGTGCACTGCTTCTCCGGGACCCACGGCGGCCGGATCTCGTTCGTTTGGCAGCTGCGGCAGCTCCGCGAGCATCTCCCCGAGGGGGCCTCCGATGGTGTCGTCGTCGGGCACAGAGCGGTGTTTAGCGCCGGTGGGCCTCGGCCGCCAGCATCGCTCGATAGCCCTCTCGGTACGTAGGGAAGCGGAAGCGGTAGCCGAGGGCGAGGGCGAGGGCGTTCGAGCAGCGCTTGTTGCTCCGGGTTCGCCTCCCCGCGGTTGCCTCGATCGAACCCTTCGCCGGCTCCGGTGGCTCTGGTGGATCTTGGGCTGGCGGGACCGCGACTGAAAGCTCAGCCGCGAGGAAGCGCTGCACGTCGTCGAGCTCTGCTGGCTCCTGGTCGACCCCGATCACCATGGTCGGCGGTGCGTCGAGGTCGAGGAGGGCTTCGAGCAGTCCGGCGCAATCGTCGCGGTGAATGCGGTTGGTCCAGAGCGATTGACGAGGCGCGCGCGCCTCACCGCTCCTCACGCGATCGATGAGGCGCGTCCGGCCGGGGCCGTAGATTCCCGCGAGGCGCACGGCCACGCTTTCAAACTCACCCGCCGCGATCACCGCCTCGCCTTCGAGCATGCGTTGGCCCGAGAAGTGGGTCGGCTCAGTCGGTGATCGTTCATCGACCCAATCGCCATCCGTCTGGGCGTAGACGCCGGTGCTCGTGGTCAAGAGCACCCGCCTGACGGGGTCTCCTCGGCCTCGGAGAAACGAGAGCAGGTTCTCCGGGCCCCGCACGTATGCCTGCCGATACCGTTCGTCGTCGCCGCCGCCGGGGGCCGTCGTGATCACCACGTCGGTGACGCCGGTCGGGATCGCGACGAGGGTTTCTGGCGCGCACAGGTCGGCCTTCACGGCCGTGATCCCATCGGGGAGCGTGTCCGGATTGCGCCGGAGGCCGAGCACGACATCACCTCGGGCGGCGAGGAGGGTGCCGAGGCGCGCTCCGACGTATCCACACCCCGCGATGAGCACGCTCCGGGGCGCGTCCATCGCCGCGTGCAATCCCCCGCCCGAAGTCACGCGCGTTCCGCGACGATCGCCCGAACCAGGTAGACCTCGTAGTGCCTCTGGCCATGAGCGCGCACCCAGGGCAGGCCATCCTCGGCCGACGTGATCTGCAGCCCCGACCGTTCGACGACGCCATCGAGGATCGCCGCGTCGCCTTCCGGTAAGCCGAATCCAGGAGCCGGCGTGCTGAGTAGAAGGCGACCCCGATTGGTCAGACCGTCAGCGACCGATGACAACAAAGCGGCGGGGTGGTCCAGGAGGTCGATCACGTTGGCGGCGACGACGGTTCGGGCGGCCCCTCGGCGAAGGGGCAGGGCCTCCGCATCGACGACAGCGCCGGCGACGGGGGCGCCGCGTCCCTTCTTGCAGGCCGCGAGGGCCCGGAGGGTCGCGCGCAGGGAAAGGTCGGCGACGACCAGGCGCTTGGCCCGGTGCTTCAGGTGTCGCGAGAGGGTCCCGGCCCCGGGGCCCAACTCGAGAACCGTGCCGAGGCTTCGGCGGCCGAGCATCGAGAGCAGACGTTCGGGCAGGCTCGGAGATCGGGTCGACTCGAGGAAGTCGTCGAGGGCGCTGGCCGCCGGCCCCAGGCCCGCCGGGCGCGGCGCTTCGGTGTCCGACGCCTCGCTCGGAACCCAGTCGTCTCCGAAGCGTAGGGGCTCTGACCGCGGCGCCTGAGCGGCGAAGGCGTCGATCACCTCGAGGGCGCGACGGGTCAGACGCCGGGCTTCGGCCAGAGACGAGACGACCGCCTCGCGGTACGCCGCCACCCACTCCTCGGGGGCAGGGACGAGGATCGGCACGCCACCGAGGACGGGGTAGTCCGCCTTGCACTTGCGGCATCTGATGATGCCGTCACGGACGGGCGGCGGTCCGTTGGGGCTGCGGAGTTTTCCGTCACAGCCCGGGGCGGGGCACCCCAGAACGTCGAAGAGCCAGGCTTCCATGGCGGCAGCATACATCACGAAAAGCCCGGTGATTACGTCAACGTTGCCGTTTTTAGGCGGCTTGACCGGACCGCTTTTGAATCTATACAACGTTCAAGTATTTTTGAACGATTGGAGTCTCGGCATGGGCTATCCGAGTGCGGCGACGACGACGGCGACGGTGACGCCGCCGCCCAGTGAGGTGCTGGACCGACTCTCGCGGGTTTCCGGGGACCGTGGGCACACGGGTCTGGCGCGGCGGCTCACCGAGCTGATGCTCTCCCTCCGCGAGGACCTCGAGTCGTTCGAGACGTCCTTCGGGGAGATGCTCGAGACCGGCGACGTCGTCCGCGACAGCGCGGCGCACCTGCTCGCCCGGGGCGGCAAGCGCATGCGACCCCTCTGCGTGATGCTCGCGAGCCGCGTCGGTGAGGGCTTCGACGACCGCGGTGTCGACCTCGCCGTCGCCGCCGAGCTCGTGCACTCGGCGACTCTTCTCCACGACGACGTCGTCGACCTCGGCGATGTTCGGCGGGGCGCCCCGGCGGCGCGCACGGTCTTCGGGAACGCGGCGAGCATCTTCGCTGGCGACTGGTTGCTCATCGAGGCCCTTCGGCGAGTGCGCCGGGCCGGCGTCCCCGGGACCCTGGGTTCGCTGCTCGATGTGATCGACGAGATGATCCGAGCCGAGGCGTTGCAGCTCGAGTCCCGGGGTCGCCTCGACGTCGACCGCGACGGCTGGTTGCGGGTCGTCGAGGGCAAGACGGCGTCCCTCTTCCGCTGGGTGATGCTCGCCGGCGCCAACGCCGGGGGGCTCTCCCCCGAGCACGCGGCATGCCTCGAGGCCTACGGGATGGACATCGGCGTCGCCTTCCAGGCTGTCGATGATCTCCTCGACCTCGCGGGGGATGCCGGCGCGACGGGCAAGGCGCTCTTCGCGGATGTGCGTGAAGGCAAGATGACCTGGCCCTTGATCGTCGCCCTCGAGCGGGCCCCCGAAGTCGCGGTCGATCTCGCCGCCATCGCTAGCTCTCCCCCCGAGGCGAGCGTCGATTCGGCGGCGGCCGGCCGCGTCCTCGCTGCCGTCAAACGTACCGAAGCCCTCGCGGACTGCCGAGCCATGGCCGAGGGGAGGATCGCCAGCGCGGTGGCCCGCCTCGATACGCTTCCGGATACCCCCGCGACCCGAGCCTTGGCCACGGTCGCCGCGGCCGTCGTCGAGCGTCGGAGCTGACCCATGGCGTCCAATAACCAAGCCATCACGGTCCGGGGCGGCAGCGGGGCGATGTTCGACCGCATCGCTCGGCGCTACGATCTGCTCAATCGCGTCGTCTCCTTCGGCATCGATCGACGCTGGCGCAAGAAGGCGGTTCGCGCCCTAGCCTTGCCGCGCGGCGCCCGGGTCCTCGACCTCGCGACCGGGAC
>JAFDCW010000724.1 GCA_019312705.1 Deltaproteobacteria bacterium | reverse complement strand
ACACCCAAACTCGCCAGGTCCAAAAAACGCGGTGGTACCCGGCCAGCGGCCAAGTCCACGTGAGCTTCGACGACGTACTCGTATGCGCTTCGAAGTCCCTACCGCGCCCCATGATCGAGAAACTCGAGCCCTGGGATCTCGGCGACCTGGCCCCCTACGACCCCAGCTACCTCAGCGGGTTTCTGGCCGAACGCTACGGCATCGACCTCAAGGAGGGGTTTGAGTTCGCCCAAGAGCGCATGGTGCCAACCATCGCGGGGGCGATCCGTCGCGACATCGGCGGAGACGTTCAACGGATCCTGAGCCAATCGACCCGCCACGCCGACGTCCGCTTCAAGCACTTCTTGCTGCCGCTTTGGATCTCTAGTTTTCGCTACGGCGAGAAGGTCTACCGCGTGGTGGTGAACGCTCGCACGGGCGAAGTCGCAGGGGAGCGCCCCTACAGCGCCGTCAAGATCGCCCTGGCGGTCGCGGGCGGGCTCGCGGTCGTCGGCGTCGGGATCTGGCTGAAGACGCGATGACCGGCCCGGACGACCCCGGCGAACCGGGCGACCCCGACGCGAATCTGAGCCCCTCGGAACTCGAGACACTGCCGCCCACGATGGGGGGGGCGACCTTGCCGGGAACCGGGCCGGCGGCGGCGCAGGCACCCCTTGAGGTCACCGGCCTCGGTCGCTACGTCGTGCTCGACCGCATCGGTTCGGGGGGCATGGGCGAGGTGTTTCGAGCCTACGACCCCGACCTCGACCGGGTGATCGTGGTCAAGCGGATCTTGGCCCTCGTCGACAGCGAACGCAACCGAGCGCGGCTGCTGCGGGAGGCCCAAGCCATCGCCCAGTTGTCCCATCCCAACGTGGTGCAAGTGTTCGACGTGGGCCAAGAGGACGGCCAAGTGTTCATCGCGATGGAACTGGTGGCCGGCCAGGACCTTCGCCACTGGTTGCGGGAAGAACAGCGACCCTGGCGGGAGATCGTCGCGGTCTTCCTGCACGCGGGCGAAGGCCTCGCGGCCGCCCACGCCCGCGGGATCGTGCACCGGGACTTCAAACCCGAAAACGTCCTGGTGACCCCCGAGGGCCAGGCCAAGGTCGTCGACTTCGGCCTGGCGAAACCCGCCGAACGGACCTCGAGTTCCGTCTACGACGGCAAGCTCGCGGACAATACGTCCGATAGTCTCGTCGGGGACTCTGGCGGCGTGTTCTCAGGTTCGGGTTCTGGGTCGACGAGCTCTGGGTCGGAGGTCCACCCGATCACCCAACTCGGTCGCGCCGTAGGAACGCCCGCCTACATGCCCCCCGAGCAGATCTCGAGCCACCCCACCGACGCTCGCGCCGACCAGTTCTCCTTTGCGGTCGCATTGTACGAAGCGCTGTTCGGCCGACTGCCCTTCCGCGGCAAGGACCAGGCCTCCTACGGCATGAACGTGCTCGGCGGCAAGATGGTCGCGATCTCCCGCGACACCGCCGTGCCGCGCCGCCTCCAACTCGCGCTCGCGAAGGCACTCCACGCGGACCGCGAGGATCGGTTCGAGAGCATGGCGCCGCTGTTGGTCGAGCTCCGCTACGACCCTGCTCGCCGACGCCGCCGCATCATCCGCTTCAGTGCCGCCGGCTTGGCGGGCGTCGCACTCTCCGCCGGGGTGCTGTTCGCCAGCGGTGCCCACGAGGATGCCAAGATTCGCGCCTGTGATGTCCGCGCCCAACGCATCGACTCGGTGTGGAGCCCCGAGGTACGGACCGGCTTGCACGCGGCCCTCGCCGCCGTCGATCGCCCCTTCGCCAGCACCGCAGCCCAGCGAACCGTCGACCGCCTCGATCACCTGGCCCAGCGGTGGTCGGGCACGGTGAGAAACATGTGCCTCTCCGCGTCGACGGAGCAACGGGCCCGGGCCATGAGCCTGCAGGAGGCTCAGGCCCGGTGCCTAGAGCGAAGCCTCAGCCGTGCCGGCAGCCTGGTCGCCGCGCTCGGCGAAGCCTCGGCCTCCCTCATCGAACGCGCTCCGGCCACGGTCGCCAAAGCCCAGCTCAGCCTCGATCAATGCAGCGACGGCAAGTACCTCGCGACCCTGGCCGCGGACCTCGACACCAACGACGCGGACCACGAGGGCGTGCTCGCCCAAGTGCAACAAGTCCTCGACGCACTCACACTGGGGCAGGTCCAACGCGGCCAAGAGCTCTTTGCTGCGATCCCCCGAGAACAGGACGATGCGACGACGTGGCCCGCCGAGCTGCGCCTACGCTGGGGCCTGGCGAACGCGCGGCTGATCGAAGAACGCGGCGAGTTGACGAAGGCCGCGCGAGAGGCGAGCACCACAATGCTGGCCGCCCTCGGAGGCTCCGGAGCCGCCGACGCCGCCGAGCTGTTGGTGTTCGTGGGTCGCCTACGCCTCGAGGCCGACGATATCGACGGCGCGCAGCAGGCCGCCCGTCGTCGCCTCGAGCTGCGACAGGCCACAGAACACCGGTTTTCCGCCAACGTGATCGAGGCGATGTCCGGCTTGGCGGGGGCACCCACCTGGCGGGGCGACTACGGCGACGCCCTCGAGCTTTCAGCGACCGCAGCCGACTTGGCCCGCGAGCACCTTCCGCCCAACAACCACCAACGCCTGGCCATCGAGCGCGACCATGGCGACGCCCTCGCCCGCCTGGGTCGTCACGAAGAGGCCGAAGCGATCCTCACGGACGTCCTCGAGCGCCTGCGAAGCACGCTGGGCGAGACCCACCCCACAACCCTGGGCGCCCTACACACCCTGGCTTCCGACCGCCTGGTGGCCGGGGACGCCAGCACCGCGCTTGAGCTATTCCGCGAATACCTGGCCGGCTGCGAAGCCGACCACTTCACGGCTCCCGTCGACCGCCTTGTCGCGCTCGCCAACATCGGTGGGGCCCACGCCCTCCTCGAACAACTCGATGAGGCGCGGCAGGTCCTGGAGCAGGCCCTCGACTTAGCCAACCAGGCCGACATGACGAAGACCACCACGGGCCACGCCCTCGTCGCGCAGCTCGCGGGGGTCGAAAACCGAGCCGGTCGTCCGACCCGGGCCATCGAGCTATTTCGCCAGGTTCTGGCCGGTCGCAAGGAAGCCCAGACCGACCAGCAGCGCAACGGGCTCATGGTTCGCTACGGCCTGGGCA
>JAFDCW010000723.1 GCA_019312705.1 Deltaproteobacteria bacterium | reverse complement strand
GATGTGGTCCCGGATGCGCGACGGAAGGGCTGTGGTCCTTTCGAGGCATCCGGGGCCGCAGATGGCGCGCCTGGGCGGCGGAGGCGCGGGGGATCCAAACCAATCGGTGCTCTAGGAGCGACGTGGGCTTCTGACCCACGAGCGACGCAGCGACACCGCCAGCGGCGAAGAGACCCCGAGAGCTAGCCGACCTTGAGGACCATCGCCATGGCACTGTCGCCGGCGGCGCAGCCGGTGAAGAGGCCGAGGCCGCCGCCCTGCTCGGTGAGCTCCTCGATGAGCTCGACGACGCAACGCAGGCCGGTCGGACCCTGTGGGTGGCCGAAGACCAGCGGGCTGCCGTAGTTGTTGATCTTCTCGAGGGCGACGCCGGTCTGCTTCGAGAAGTAGACGTCGTTCACCGCGAAGGGGTTGTGCGACTTGATCGCCGTGACGTCCTCGAGCTTCACGCCGGCGGCGTCGAGGGCCTGCTGCGCGGCGGGGACCGGCGCGGTGGGCATCATCCCCTTGCCGACACGGCATTGGCCGAACGAGAGGATCTGCGTGATCGCCTTCGGATCCTTCGAGAGCTTCTCGGCGCGATCACGCGTCGTGACGATCACGCCCGCGTTGCCGTCGGCGGGATGGGTCTGCGAGCCGAAGGTGACCGAACCCTCGGGCATGACGGGCCTGAGCTTCGCGAGCCCCTCGGCCGTCGTCGGGAAGATGCCCTCGTCGGCCTCGACGAGCTTCGCCCGCTTGCCGCGGCCGATCTCGACCGGGAACATCCAACGCTTCTGGAACGCACGATCGTCGGCGAGGGCCTTCTCGTACTGCTCGTTGCGCACGAGGGTGCAGGCGTCCATCTCCTCGCGGGTGATGCCGTGCTCCTTCGCCACGTTCTCGGCGGTCTGCAGCATCGGGTTCTTCGCCCAGGGGTCATGGCTGAAGTTGTCCATCACCCAGTTCTCGGCGTCGGCGGTTCCGCCGGGCGCGGCCGGGCTCGGGTAGGTCACGTGCGGGCCGTTCGAGCAGCGGTCGAAGGCGAGGCCGAAGATGCATTCGCTGAAACCCGCCTCGATTTCATGGGCGCTGCCGGCGAGCAAACGCGGGCTCGTGGCGCAGGCTTGGGCGTACATCGGACCCGAGATGCCCGGCGCACCGATCAGTCCGGCGACCCAGGGGGCGCCGTAGAAGGAATGCTTCTGCGGAACCGTGTAGCCGAGGGCGATCGAGTCGAACTCCTCGGGGGAGATCTCGCGGGACTCGAGCCAGCGCCGGGCGGTGCTCGCGGCCAGGGTCACCGAGTTCTCGTTCGACAGGCTGCCCTGCCACTTCACGAAGGGGCTGGCCCAGTAGCCGCCGTTTGGGATGAAAGCCTTCGTCAACGCCATCAGAGTCACTCCTCGCCACGGTTGCGGCGGTCAAACTGTGCTTTTGAGGGCGAGAGTCTAGCCCCTCGCCGGCCCGCGCGCCTTGCCCCCGCTCAACCCCCGAGAGTCTGGATGACCTCGATGCAATGGCGCATCGCATCGGTCTCGGTGAGGAGCCCGACCAGGGAGCCCTCTTCGACGACCGGGAGACAGCCGATCCGGTGGGCCACCATGAGGCTCACGGCCTCCTGCATCAGGGCATCCGGGGCCACGGTCACGAGCTCCTTGGCCATGACCCGCGAGACCGGGACGTCCTCGAAGAGTCCCTTCCAATCGGCGTGCTGGCCGAACAGCGGCGAGGGCATCGCCAGCTTGATGTCCCGGTCGGTGATGATCCCGACCAGGTTCTCGAGCTCGGCGAGGACCGGCAGGTGCCGGATGTGCTTGTCGTGCAGGATTTCGGCGGCTCGGTTGAGGGACTCGTGCTCGCGCACGAAGACCACGTCCCGGGCCATGCGGTCGGCGACTTGAGTCATGACTCGTTCTTCCCCGGGGGCTCCCCTGCCCCCAAACCAGCGCCGTCCCCACGGCTCCAGCCCCCTAGGATCGCCCTCCTGGCGAGCGCCGTCAATGCCGCGTGACCCTCGTCATGGCGCCGTCCCGTGGGGCTGGTAAGCTCCCGCGCGTTCCCCCCGTTACAGTCCGGATCCAGCCTGCGGGAGTCGACTCCCGCCCAGAGAGGCACGCACGATGAGCACCCCCATTCACGTCACCGTCACGGGCGGCGCCGGCCAGATCGGCTACGCGCTCCTTTTCCGTATCGCCTCCGGGCAGATGTTCGGCCCTGACCAACCGGTCGCCATCACCATCCTCGAGATCCCGCCGGCCCTGGGGGCCGCCGAGGGCGTGATCATGGAGGTGAACGACTGCGCCTTCCCGCTGGTCTCCTCGGTCCGCGCGACCTCCGACCTCGACGACGGCTTCAAGGACTGCAACTGGGCCCTGCTCGTCGGCTCGAAGCCCCGCGGCAAGGGCATGGAGCGCGGTGACCTCATCCGTGAGAACGGCCCGATCTTCACGGGCACCGGCCGCGCCATCAACGACAACGCGGCCTCCGACGTGCGCGTGCTGGTGGTGGGCAACCCCTGCAACACCAACTGCCTCATCGCCATGAACTCGGCGCCCGACGTCCCGAACGATCGTTGGACGGCCATGACCCGCCTCGACGAGAACCGCGCCAAGGCGCAACTCGCGCAGAAGGCCGGCGTCGCCGTGTCGGAAGTCACGAACATGACGATCTGGGGCAACCACTCGGCGACCCAGTACCCGGACTTCACCCAGGCGAAGATCGGAGGCAAGCCGGCAGCGGGCGTCATCGACGACGCCGCTTGGCTCGAGGGAGACTTCCTCACCACGGTGCAGAAGCGCGGCGCGGCGATCATCAACGCGCGCGGTTCCTCGTCCGCCGCGTCTGCGGCCAACGCCATGGTCGACCACGTCCAGGCGCTCCGCCAGCCGACCGCCGCGGGCGACTGGTTCTCCGCCGCCGTCTGCTCCGACGGTTCCTACGGCGTGCCCGAGGGGCTCATCAGCAGCTTCCCCTGCACCTCGAAGGGCGACGGCAACTGGGAGATCGTGAAGGGCCTCGAGCTCGACGCGTTCAGCCAGGGCAAGCTCGATGCCACCGTCGAGGAGCTCAGCGGAGAGCGCGAGACGGTCGCCGACCTGCTGAGCTGAGGGCCGCAAGGGGCCGCTGAGGCGCTCCCCAGGAACGCACGAAAAAG
>JAFDCW010000093.1 GCA_019312705.1 Deltaproteobacteria bacterium | reverse complement strand
CATGCGAGGCGGCATGTTGAAGTCGACGAAGAAGGACTGGAACGTCCGGAACTGATGCTGGCCTGCGCCGAGGCGACCGTCCCGCGTCGAACCGTCGGCGCTGACGCGCCACGTAGTGATCGAATCGGCGAGGGGGAACGTGATGGACGCCCGGCCGTTCTCATCGGTGATCAGCGTGGGATTCACGTAGACGGTCTCGCGGAAATCTGCGCGCACCGTCGTCCCGCCGCTCTCGCCGGCCCCTTCGGACGGATCCGCCGGGAGAGCGGCACCGGCTTCATCACGGGCCGCCGGACCGGCCGCCGCCGCGTGGCCGTCGGCGTCGTCCTCGCCGCCCCAGAAGCGCCCGCCCCCGAAGATCCACTCCATGTTCGCGCGGACGGTGATGTCATCGGCGGTGCCGAGATCGCCGCCCCAGAAGCGCCCGCCCCCGAAGATCCACTCCATGTTCGCGCGGACGGTGATGTCATCGGCGGTGCCGAGAGTCTCGTCCGGGCCGAACGAGGTGGCTACGACCTCGAGCCGGTCGTTGTCTTCTACGTGCACCTGATACTGCTGCCCGAAGGGGTCGTAGATGGGGTTCCTCTGGACGAGCCAGGACGCACCGGGCCGGAGGATGCCCATGTCGGTGACGATCTCCTGGAGGTCCTGGAGCAGCGCATTGACGTCGAAGTTCACCTTGCGGTCGAGGCTGGTCACGACCCGAGGCACCTCGTCACGGAGGGCGTCGTAGCTGAAGTTCGGCGCCGCGACCTCACCGGCCTGGGCAAAGAGCAGCCGCGCGAGTTGCTCGCGCTCCAGGGCGTCCTCGGTATCGAGGAGGTCGCCGGCCCCACGGCCAAAGACGTTGACCGAGCTCGGCAATACGTTCTCGTCGAGGCCCGAAAGCTGGCGAATGGACGTCGTGGGTTCGCCGCCGAGGGCAAAGGCCGCCTCGTTGACGACCGTGAGTCCGACCACGGACGGGCGCGGGGTTCCGTCGGCGTCGGTAATGGTGACCCCGACCGTGGCCTCGTCGCCGGGAGCATAGGTCTCGCGGTCTGCGGTGATGCTGACGCTCAAGCGCCCCTCGGGGTCGACCAGGAGCGGCCGCGAGGTGCGGAACGACCCCTCACGGGTCACCGCGAGGGCGTCGATGACGAGCAGCCCGCGCATCTCTTCGGTCACGGGAACGAGGAGTTCCGCGCTCTGACCACGGACATCGAGGACCGAGCTCAGGGCACCCTCGGCGCCCCGATAGATGTCGACGAAGACTCGGCCAGGGGTATTGGTGAAGACCTGAATCCGCGCCGTATCCCCTGCGCGGTACACGGCCTGGTCCGCCTGCACACGGACCCCGGCGTCGGCGTTCGGCGAGAGGTCGAAGGTGCGGGTATGGGTTCGGCCGGCGCCGTCCGTGGCCGTGACCTCGAGGGACAGCTCGGAGGCGAGGCCCGGAACGAACCGAATCTCCGCTACGCCGGAGGCGGCGGTCGCCCGGTCACTCTCGGTGTCGATGCCGACGAGGTCGAGGGCGGCCACGAGAGGGCGACCCAGAGGGTCACTGACGGTGAGGTAGACCAGGCTCTCGTCGCCCGGCACGATCGCGGCCAGGTCGGCGAGCATGTTGATGAGGATCGGGGCTGCTACCAAGGGCAGCGCCCCCGCGCCGACCTCGGTCTGAGAGGCGGTGTCGACGACCTCGGCGTTCAAAGCCAGCGTGTCTCCGCGGTCCTCGAGCTGCGTCGTATCGAGGGTAGCCGGCACGGTGACCTCGAAGTCGTAGCGCCCGCTGTCGTTGGTAGTTCCCGCGAGGAAACCGAGAGAAGCGCCAGAGGAGGTGCGCGCGTCGACGGTGACGCTCGCGTTGGCGACCGGCTCACCGAAAACGTAGAAGGCGTCGACGTGGCCACGGACGAGGTCCCCGGGGAGCGCGTATTCGCGGTCGGTCTCCACCGTCACGATCATCGACGGCAGGTTGTAGCGTTCGACGGGGATGTTCAGCTCGGTGTTTCTACCGTCGATCTCGGCACGGAACCGCCACGTGCTCTCATTCACCTGGGTATCGGTGGGCACGGTCATGGACGCGACGCCGTAGCTGTCGGTCGTCGACGTGCGCCGGAAGACCTTGTTGCTCTCGCCGTCACGCGCCTCGAAGGTGACCTCGGTGTTGGCCACCGGAAGGCGGTCCGCGCCTTCGAGGGCCAAGACGCGAAGCTCGATGTTTTGCCCGGGCTTGTAGATCGTCTTGTCCGAGCTGAGATAAAGCTGGCTGTCCTGATGGGTTACGAGGGAGTGGGTCGTCCAGAATTGCGCGCGCCCGGCGGTTACGGATACGCGCAAGGTGCCGCCGGCGACGCCCGGGGGCAGCGCGATCTGCGCGAGGAGCTCTCCCCGGGCGTCGGTCTGCCCCGAGAAGATGTCGTGAAGCTGGGGCTCGCTGCCTTCGGAGCCATCGCTCGGCACGACGAGCACCGCCTGCACGTCGGCGCCCACCACGGCCTCCGACGTGTCGGGGTCACGGACCAATACGCGCAGGGGCGAGGTGGCGCCGGGGGCGAGTTCGGTCGGGCCGCGGAGCTGGACGTCGAGGGATCCGAGGGCCGCGTAGAGGCTGCGCTGGCCGTAGAGGTCACCGGCCGTGAACCCGACGCGCCAGCCGATGACCAAGGTCGCGGCGTCGAGGCGCTCGAGCCCCGTGCCCGCCCCCGGGACGATCACGCGGTGGTGGGCGACGTCCTCGTTCTGGGCGAACTCGGCGAATCCCGTGCCGACCACCTCGAGCTCGCCGGTGCCGATCTCGAAGAGCCTGATGAAAACGCGGCCATCGAGGCCGGCCTCGCCCAGCCGTTCGAGGGGCATCAAGATCTCCACGTCGTCGCCGACGATGGAGGCCCGGATGTCGGACTCGTCGACCTGGCCCAGGCTATTGCTGTGACGCTCGACCGGATCCCTCGTATCTCCACCGCAACCGGCGAGGTGGGAGAGGGCGACGGCTAGAGCCAAGAGGCCCGTGTAGCGAAAGGTGAGTGCGTCCATAGTTCCCTGCCTCGGGTTCGAGCACGCGTCAGGCGCGTGGTTATCCGAAGCAGGGGTCGAGCAAGTTGCGTGCCCTGCAGGATGCAGAGGAAAAGTTGCGATAGGTCACCGCTCCGCGAGAGCCACCTCGTGACGCATCCGCACGATCACGGCGCGATGACACGGACCGGCACAACCCGATCATCGGCGCGCCTTCGGCGTGGGTTTGCGCACGGAGGGGCGGTCCGCCCTCACCCGCGCATCATGCCGCTGCCCCCCGACGATGGGCCGGGGCCGCGGCCGACGACCCAGTAGCGGTAGCGCCCAGGCATGTGACTCACGACCGAGCTCATGACGAGGACGAAGAAGAGAATGGGTAGGGTCCCGGCGGGCCAAAGCAACGTGCTCAGGAGGAGCACGAGCTTGACCATGGTCGCGATCCCCCGGAGCTGGCGGAACCATATCGCCCCGGCGGGGATGTCCGTGCAGGCGAGGCCGATGCCGGTAAGGAGAGTCGCGTAGAGCCATCTGAGGACGGCGGGGCCGAGGACGCCATCACTGGCCGTGAAGAAGACCCCGCCGACGAAGACCGAGAAGCTGACGATGTGCAGAGTCCGGAGAGCTGTGCGCAGCAGGCGCAGGGGACTCGGTTTGGGGGGACTCGGTTTGGGGGACGGGAATTCGATGCCGAGAGTCTACCCCCGATCGCGCCCTCGGCAGCCCCTCAGACGCTGCGGCGCTGAGCCGGCCCGCAATCGTGCGCCTAGATTTCGTGTAAACTCACTCTATGAGACGACTGCGCAAAACACTCGTTCTGCGGTCTCTTTTGTCGGTCCTGCTGCTCGGCTCGGCCTGCGGTGACGACGAGGCGGTTGACGCGGGGGGGGACGCGATGGTCGGCCACGACGCGATGGTGGCGCCTGATGCGGGCTTCGTGGCGCCGCCGGAAATCCCGTGGCTCGCCGCCGGGATCCCGCCCTTCGAGTGGCCGTGCCCCTCTGGATGGCAAAACACAACGGAGGGCAACTTCACGTTCTGTACGCCCTACGCGGATGCCGGGCCGAGCGCATGCCCAGCGGGAGAGGCCCACTTCGTCGGTGAGCCGGGTTGCCGCGCCATCGGCGCGGCCTGCCCTTCAGGTGAGTTCGCCGACGGCCTGCCGAGCGATGGCAGCGTGGTGTTCGTGAGCCCCGGCGCGTCGCCCGGCGGCAACGGAACGATGGGGTCACCCTACCCGACGTTGGCGGAGGTGCCTTGGTCGACGCTGACCTCGGGAACGACGGTGGCGCTCGGCAAGGGGACATACCCGGGAATCATCCGAGTGCCCGCAGGAGTGCATGTGGTCGGAGCGTGTGTGAACGAGACAGTCCTCACGGGTGCGGCGATAGGCACCTCGCGTGCGGTCATCTACGGCGCGGCCCCGGGAGAACCGGCGTCGGTTCGGGACCTGTCGATCGTCGATCCGCAACAGTTCGGCGTGTGGGCGGACGAAGGACATCGCTTGCGCGTGCAGGGCGTGCTGATCAGCGGCGCCGCGGGGTGGGGGGCTTTTGTTCAGGGCGTGGGCACAGAGATGACTCTGGCCGACGTGGTGATTCGCGACACCCGGGCGCCGCTCGAGGGCAACTCGGGGGCGGGCATCCTTGCAGTGCTGGGCGGCCGCGTGGAGGCCGTACGGGTCGTGGTCGAGGACAGCGCGGAGACGGGCGTCATCGTGGCCAGCCCCGGCTCCGAGGCGGAACTGACGGACGTCGCAATCATCGGGAGCTATCCCACGTCGCGCGAACCCACGGTGTCCACGGAGGGGCGCGGCCTAGATGTCGAGTACGGCGCGAGCGTCGTGGCCAACCATGTCTACCTCCAGCAAAACCACGAGTCTGCCATCTTCGTCGCCCGAGAAGGCGCGAGAGTGGCCCTCAACGACGCCGTCATCACCGATACGCTCCCGCGCTCGGACGCGTCGACGTTCGGCGCTGGCATTTTTGTCGGGATCGACGGGCACCTATCGGGGAGTCGTGTCGTAGTCCTTCGCAGCGCGCATCATGGACTGTCGCTGGGAGAAGGCGGCAGCGTCGAATTGACCGACGCGCTCGTGCTCGACACGCGGGCGCCCAACGAGAACGCCACCGGAATCGGCGTCTACGCCACCCGGGACTCGACCCTCAGTCTCACGCGCTTCGGCGCGGCGCAGAACCGGTCGACGGGGATCATCATCGGCGGGCCAAGCGAGGCGACCCTCGTCGACATACTCGTCCAAGACACACTCCCGAGCGGCAGATTCGCAGCAGGGTATGGGCTCGTCTTCTTGGAGGCGACGACCGTCAATGCGTCCCGGCTCGTCGTCGAAGGGAATCGGATGATGGGTATCGGCGTCATCCTCGGCTCGACGCTGACCCTCACGGACGCGGTGATCCGCAACACGCTGCCGGCGATGGACGGTGCCGGCAGCTACGGGATCTTCGCAGCGTCCGAGGCTACCCTCGACGGAACCCGCGTGGCGGTCGACGGCGCCTCGTCGGTGGGTGTGATCAGCGCACTGGGCGGGCGCGCGACCCTTCGCGACCTGCGCGTCACGCAAGTCGCGCGCCCGGAGTGCGAGGGCGAGGGGTGTGCGGGGCGACCAGGCGGCCACGGCGTCTCAGCTGAGGACTCGACGCTCACCATCGAGCGCTTCGCCGTCTTGGGCAGCGAGCTCTGTGGCGTATTTGTCGCGCAGTCGTCCGTGCCCCCAGAGGTCGACTTGATGACCGGGGTGGTCGCGGGCTCGCGAATCGGCGCGTGTCTGCAAGCCCCTGGCTACGACGTCGAACGCCTCACCAGCGGAGTCGTATACATGGACAATGAAACGAACTTCGACACGAACTCCAGGTTGCCCCTGCCTCCGCCGCCATCACTGTAGCCTGCGAGCCAGCTGCGGCCGTACGAAGCCCTTGGGCTCTGGACATGACGCGCTGTATTGCGTCATTACGGGATAATTGCAGGGGGGCTGCAAAGCGGGGCGATTCGTGGCAAACTAGGAACCGATGCCCGCCCCGAGCCACACCGTCCGCAAGGCCCCCGCCGGTGCTTTGGACCCGCGGATCGCCGTGCTGTGTGCCCTTGCCGCCCTCACCGCCGTGGCGTTGTCGGCCTGCGACGGCTCGGCGGCCCAAGACGCGGGCGCCGGTCCCGACACGGCGGTCGGGCCCGAGGGCCCGGCGCAGATCCCGTGGCTCGCCGATGGCCGCCCGCCGATTGCCCCGCCAGGCATGACCCCGTGCCCGCCGGGGTGGCGCGAGTATGCCGAAGCCGACGGCGTGCCTCGGTGCTCTCCATACCCCGAGGCCGGCCCCGCCGATTGCACGGCGATCGACGAAGCCCAGTTCCCCGGCACTCCGGCCTGCGCTCGGGTGGGCCCGGCCTGCCCCGCCGATGGACTCCCCGCGGGCCTCGGGACCGATCCCTCGGTCGTCTATGTGCACGCCTCGGCGTCGGGCGGCGGCGACGGCAGCCGGGCCGCCCCCTACCGCACCCTCCGAGAGGCCGGGGCAGAGACCCGGCCCCGGGGCACCACCATCGCCCTCGGCGTCGGTGACTACAACGGCGCGATGATCATCCCCGCGGGCGTCACCATCGTGGGCGCGTGCGTCGCCAGAACCTCAGTCAGCCTCCACGAGGGCGTTACCGCCGCGACTCTCACCGTCGAAGGGCCCGACGTCACATTCCGGTCTCTCGGGGTCAACGGCCGCATCCACGGAATCCTGGTCAACGGCCCGAGCGCCGCCCTCACCCTCGACTCCGTCGTCATCCGCAACGCCGTCGGCATGGGCCTCCTCGTGAACGACCGCGCCGACGTCGTCGCCACCGACCTCGTCATCCGCAACAGCTTGACCCGCGAGGGCAACCACGGCCGGGCCATTTCCGCCGAACGTGGCGCCACTGTCGCTGTCACTCGGGGCGACTTCACCGGCAACCACGAAACCACGGTGTTCTCGGTCGGCGTCACCGGCGGAGTCGGCGCCCACGTGAGCCTCATGGACGTGGCCATCCGCGGCACTCTGCCCAACAGCTACGGAATCAGCCGCGGCGCCGCCGCGGACCTCGGCGGCCGCCTCGAGCTACGCCGGAGCTACGTCGGCGAGGGCACCAGCATCGGTGTGGCCACCGCCGACGCGGACGCCTCCCTGCTCTTGGAGGACGTCGTCATCGAGGAAAACGGCCGCCAGGGCCTGCACATCCTCGGCGGAGACGTCACCGCCACCCGCGTAGACGTGCGTCACAACCAGCTCGCGGGCATCACCATCGAGGCGGCCGGCGACGTCTCCTTCGAAGATCTCATCGTCTCGGACACCCGATACCCGGCCGTGCGCCAACCGCCCCAGGGCGTCGGCGGTATCTATGTCTATTCGGGTACCGTGAGCCTCGTCCGGGCGCTCATCTCGGGCTCCGCCGGCATCGGTCTCGCCGCCCAAACAACCGATTCCGTCGTCACCGCCGAAGACCTCGTCATCCGCAACGGTGTGACCATCGCCGACCACGACGAGCGGTCCGGCCTCGGCATCGAGTGCAAGTTCGGCGCCCATCTCACCCTGACGCGAGGCCTCGTCGAGGCGAACACCGCCGTCGGCGTCATCGTGGGCACCGAGCAGCCCCGCGCCGACTTCACCGACGTCGCCATCATCGACACCCGGGTCGACGATGAGGGCTACTACGGCTACGGCCTCTCCGCGGGCCGCGAAGCCACCATCGTCGGCCGCCGTGTCCTCATCGGCGGCAGCCACGCCATCGGCATCCTCGCCGGCAACCGGGGCACGTCGATCACCATCGACGATCTCGTCGTCGCGGATGTCCTCCGCCAGTGCCCCGACTGCCCCGTGGGCATCGGCCACACCTCCGGCGTCGCCGTCTACGGGGAGGCCCGCGTCACCCTCTCGCGATTCGAAATCGTCCGGGCCGGTCTCTGCGGTCTCTTCCTCGCGGATGACGCCCAGATGGACCTCCAAACCGGGGCCATTCGAGGTAACGAAATCGGCGCCTGCGTCCAGATCGACGACTACGATGTCAACCGCCTCAACAGCGATGTCAGCTACGACAACGACACCAACCTCGACACCACAACCTTGCCCGTCCCGACGGTCCCAGAGAGCCTGGAAGCCGTCGCCGGGGGAGACGGGTAGCAGATAGCCAACTATTCCGCGTCGCCCACGTCGAGGTTCAAGCGCTGGGCCAGGACATAGGGCTGGACGATCACAAAGAGGAACCGGGCGCCCTCCTCCGGAGTCCACGCATGCACGTCCTCGTCGGCCGGGCGGGCGATCTGCGCGGCGTCGAGCCAGCCCTCTACGGCGTCGGCGCGGTCCTCAGCCATCGCCACGGCGACGTCGACCAGCTCGACTGCCGGGTCGACGATGAAGAGGGCCCCCCGACGGTGGTGGCCTTCGAGGACCTGCCACTGAATCGGCGCAATCTCAGAGGCCAGCTTGTCGCGAAGGTTCATCGGCGAGGTCATGGGAACGACGAGACGCTGTCGCGGAGGGACGTCGAAGTCAACTACCGCAAGAGCTCCGGCTCTCCGTCGTCACTGGGGTCGTCCACGGCGACTCCGTCGGTTCCATCGACTCCTGCTACGGCCTCGACCGACGCGCCGAGGAAGATGGCCCGGGGGGCGCCGACCTCTTCGACGATGGCCTGCCATTCCTGGTACAGCTCGCGACACACCCCGGCCCGTGCTCCCCAGCCGCCCCCGCAGCTCGACGAGCTTCCAAAGCCGCGGCCGTACAAGCCGTTGAAGCCCGGGCTGAAGCTCGTGATGCCGCGCTCGCACGCCGATACCAGCTCTTCCCCGGCAACCCCATCGCAGCGCGTTTCGAGCGTGCGCAAGATGTCGGTCGAGTCCGCGGCAAAGAGCCCCCGGGGCGCGTAGACGAGCACGTCGATGAGCGCGGCGAGGGCGAGGCCCCCTTCGGGCCCCCGGTCGAGGCGTGCGACGAGGGTTTCGGGGGCGTGGGCGGGCCAATGTTTTTCGAAGTACGAGAGCCGTTCGAGCAGTTCGACCTCGAGGGGAACTTCCCAGTCATCGACGGCCTCGAGGAGGCGGGCGGCGACGCTGCGTCGGAGCACGGGCTGCTGCCGGGCCGAGACATACCGAGAGACGAGCGCGGCAAAAGAGACGGCTTCTTCGATCGTCATCTGCCGCACCTCGTCGCCGAGCTCGATGACGAACATGCCTCGCTGGACCATTTCGCCCAGGACGCGCTGCCGCTCCCACTCCCGGGCCTCCGCTTGATCTTCGTCTTCGTCTTCGGCGCTCTCCCCCGCATCTCGGAGAAGGTCGAGGACCAGGTCGGGCTCGACGTTCGAGAGCAGGGCCCTCGAAATGTCGCTCGCCAGCCCGGCACATTCCTCCGCCTCGGCGCGCTCGAGGAGCGCCTGGCCTCGGGACATCGTGCCTTCGGACCAGCCGACGACGGCGAGCTCCCGCACCACGTCGACGGGGCCGCCCGGTCCCTCAGCACGGGCGATGACGCGGTAAGTCCCGGGGTCGAGGTCCGGGATCCCGCCCAACGCCGCGGTCTCGGAAGGCCAAACCTCGTGGGGCCCGTCGCCGCGAAGGTCCCCGGCGACGTAGACGCCGCGCTCCTGCCAGGAGCCATCGCCTTGGAGAGCCTCGACGCGCAACCCCGGGAACGCGCACCAGCTGCTCTCGCAACCGACGGACACCATCTCGCCTCCGGCGTTCTCGAGGGACCAATCGATGGTGGCGCCCTCGGCTACCTCGCCTACGAGGCGCAACGCCCCGTCCGCATCGCCAACCAGGGGGGATGCGCCTCCAGCCTGGCCGAGGCACCCCGATAGGGGAACCGTCACGAAGAGCAGGAGAGCGGTGACTTCCGAGGCGCGCATGGGGGGTAGACACTCGAAGTACGCCGA
>JAFDCW010000722.1 GCA_019312705.1 Deltaproteobacteria bacterium | reverse complement strand
CGAGGCATCGAGCTCATCGAACATCGCGGCCAGCTTTTGGAAGAGGGCGACCGCCGCGTTGAGCTGCTTGCGATCCGCCGCCAGGCCGAGCCCGAAGGCGAGCCGGCGGCATTGATGCTCCTGCAGCCCGAGGGTCGGGTGCACCCATTCCTTGAGGATGGCGTCGGGGTTGGTCTCCGCGACCTCCTCGATCTCGGTGCCCCCCTCGATGGAGGCCATGATGACCGGGCATTCGGCGGCGCGGTCCAGGGTCACGGCGACGTAGAGCTCACGGGCGATATCGAGACCTTCCTCGATGAGCACCTGCCGTACCTCGACGCCCTCGGCGCCGGTCTGCGGGGTCACGAGTCTCATGCCGAGCATCGCCTCGGCGGTCGGGCCGACGGCGGCGGGGTCCTTGAGGACCTTCACCCCTCCCGCCTTGCCTCGGCCACCGGCGTGCACCTGGGCCTTGACCACGCGGACCTCTGTCTCCACGCCGCTGCTGGTCAGCTCGTCGGAGGCGCTCGCTGCAGCGGCGGCGTCGCGCGCCAGGACACCCCGGGGGACGGGGATGCCGCGCTCGCGGAAGAGGGCCTTGGCTTGGTACTCGTGGATCTTCACGCAACACTCCCGTGCCTGGGCCCGGAGCGGACGACCCGCCGCGATGGCCCAAGAGACCGCATTCCGGCCCCTCCCCGCGACCCCAGCGAGGGGCCCTTCCGGGAGCCGAGCCGTGCCTGGACGGACAGCCGTTCAAACTGACCATGAATGGCCGTGAATCTACCAGCGGGCCCTGGGAGCGTCAACGCGCTCCAGGTCAACCGGCGGCGGGGTCAAAGGCAACACCCGCCCCCTGGAACGAGGCCCTCACGGCGTGCATGCTGGGCCACTCCATGAGCAGCCCAAGCAAGAAAAAGAAGCCCGAACCCGAGGACGTCGCCGCGGCAGCAAAGGGGGCGATGCGCGAGAACCTCGAGTCCATCCTCGTCGCGGTGCTGTTCGCCCTCTTCGTCCGCGGCTTCATCGCCCAGCCCTACAAGATCCCCTCGGGGTCGATGGAAGAGAACCTGCTCGTCGGCGACCACCTCGTGGTGAACAAGGTGGCCTACGGCGCGGGCACCGACGCCGACGGGCCGTGGTTCCTGCCCACTCAGCGCGTTCAGCGCGGCGACGTCATCATCTTCCGGCCCCCGCACGCTCCGCAGACCGACTACATCAAGCGCGTCATCGGCCTGCCCGGAGAGACGGTCACGGTCACCCGGGACCGCCGGCGAAACGGCGTCCGCGTCTTCATCGACGGAGTGGCCCTCTCCGAGAATTTCCGCACCGAGGTCGGGGCCGAGCCGAGCCCCGAGGAAGGCGCCGAATGGACCGTGAACTCGACCGGCCGGCCCATCGCCGACCGGGAGAGTGCCCGGTGGTCGAGCCGGAGCTTCGTGCTCGGCGACGACGAGTTCTTCATGATGGGCGACAACCGGAACGACTCCCTCGACAGCCGGGCCTGGGGCGAGTCCTACGCCGTGAAGGGCGAACGGATCCGTGGCCGCGCCTGGTTCATCTACTGGAGCTACGACGGTGACGAGCCGGAGCCCCCGCCGGGTGTCGTCGGTCGCGTGAAGTACTACGGCAAGATCGCCCTGGGCTTCCTCACGAAGACCCGCTGGAGTCGCAGCTTCCAGCCGATTCGCTGAGCCACCGATCGGTCTGGATCCCCGGCGCCTCCTCCACCGCCCATGCGGGCCAACGGCGCTCGCGAGCAGCGCCGCGGGCGGGTGTCGCCGCCTTCGGAGCGCCTCTCCCGGGTGGTCCCGCGCCCGAGGGTGCTCTCTCCGCGGCCGCTTCCGACGATTCCGAGGCCATGCCTCCCTTCGCCTCCCTTCGTGTGTAGCGAAACGACTCAGCGCCCTTGCGCCACGCGACTCCCAGCAGATAGAATTCTCTTCCCCGGGGCATCGGCGGCGGAGGAGATCCCGATGATGGACGTGAAAAGAAGAGGGCCACGTGCCCAGCACGGCGAAGGCAAGGTCGGAGCGATCATCGCGGTCCTCGTCGTGGCGCTCGTGATCCACGTGGGGATCAAGTTCATCCCCTTCAAGATCCAGACGGCCGAGTTCGAAGGCCACGTCGAGGAGGAGCTCCTCTCCCTCGCGGCGAACCTGAAGGGTCAAGACGACGTGATCCTCGCGATCTTGGCGAAAGCGGACTCATTGGAGATCGGCCTCCGCGAGGACCAGCTCCATCTCGAGCTCAAGGGCATGACCTGGGAGTTCAAGACCGCCTACGAGGTCACGCTCAAGATGATCTGGGGCGACTGGGTCCAGGCCGTCGAGGTCGAGCGCAGCCGCACGAAGCTCTAGGCATCGATCGATCCGGATCCTCCGCGCCTCCGCCGGCATGCGGGCCATCGGCGGCCCCGGCTGCCTCGGAGGGGCGACCGTCTCTCCCGGCCCGGCTGAACGCCCGACGCGTCGGGCCCGGCCTGCCGTGGCGCAGGGCTGCCGCCCTGCGTATCATTGACGGGTCCGCCCCCGCCCGACCGGGCTCCGGGGCGGCGCACTTGGAAGACCCTCATGAGCAGCCCCGAGTCCGAATCCGCCACCATCCGCCAGCGCGTGGAAGACGCCCTCGATCGCATCCGGCCGGCCCTGCAGGCCGACGGCGGCGACGTCGAGTTGCTCGAGGTCGACGCCCCCATCGCGCGGGTGAAGATGGTCGGAGCCTGCGGCGGCTGCCCGATGTCCATGATGACGCTCAAGGCGGGCATCGAGGCGGCGATCGTCGAAGCGGTCCCCGAGATCACCTCGGTCGAGGGCGTCTAACCTCTCTCCCTCCGCCCGGGTGCCCCACTTGAAGACCAGCACGAAGGCCTTCCTGGTCCTCCTCTTCCTCCTGCTCGCCGTCGGAGCCGTCTTCGTCGGCCTCGCCTGGTTGGGCGGTGCTCGCCTTCCGCAGCAGCGGCAAGCCGCTCCAGGTCTTGCTCGAATACGCCGACGACCGGAGCTATTACCTGGCCTCGGCCGCTTCGGACCTGCGCATCGTGCGAACCGGCACGCTCTGGCTCGACGGACTGAGCGCCGACGTGGGTTTCTACGGCGGGCCCCTGGCCCTGGCCGGCGTCCAGGCCGATCTCGAGCAGATCGGCGAGTACAAGAACGCCGCGGACGTCATGGTGCGCAGCGGCATGACCGCCGCGCATCGCGAGTCCATGACCTCCCTCATCGACGGCCTCTTCGAGGAGCTCGTCACCGGAATCGCCGAGAGCCGCGGCCTCGAGCAAGAGCGCGCTGCCGAGCTCATTTCCGGAGGGCCGTACACGCCGTCCGGCGCCCTCGCAGCCGGACTCGTCGATGCCGTCTCCTTCCCCGACGAAGCCGACGACGCCCTCACGAGCCTCGCGGGAGTCGCCCGACTGCGCGACCTCTCGCTCGCAACCTACCTGCGGCGGGCGCCGAGCCAGGACGGCCCCTTGGTGGCGGTCGTGCACTGCATCGGCACGATCGTCCCGGGCAGGTCCAGCCAGGGCATGTTCAGCGGCCGCACCATGGGCAGCGACACGATCGGAGCCGCGATCCGGGAGGCCTGGGAGGACGACGGCGCGAAAGCCATCGTCCTGCGCGTCGACAGCCCCGGGGGCTCCCCCCTGGCCTCGGACCTCATCTGGCGCGAGGTCGAGCGCGCACGCGAGGCCGGCGTCCCCGTGATCGTGTCGATGGCGGACGTCGCGGCTTCCGGCGGCTACTGGATCGCGATGGGGGCCGACCGCGTCGTCGCGCAGCCCTCGACGATCACCGGCTCCATCGGCATCTACGGCGGCAAGTACGTGTTCGCCGGCATGCACCGGAAGCTCGACTACGAGGTCGAGACGATCGAGCGGGGCGAGCATTCCTCCTTTTTCTCGACGCGCCGGCCCTTCTCCGACGCTGAGCGCAGCATCCTGAAGGCTCAGCTCGCCGAGACCTACGCTCTCTTCCTCGAGAAGGTGGCGACCGGGCGCGGCCTCGACTCCCCCGAAGCGGTCGACGCGGTCGCCCGCGGGCGCGTCTGGACCGGCCGTCAGGCTCTCGAACATGGACTCGTCGATGAGCTCGGCGGCTTCGAGGTCGCGCTGAACGCCGCCCGAGAGCTCTCCGGCCTCGAGGCCGGCGCGAGCGTCCGCCTGCGCTCCTACCCGCGCGCCCCGAGCCTGACGGAAATGTTCTTCGGCGGGGAGCGGGCCCAGGTCCGGCAAGCCCTGGCCCATTCGCTGGCCTCCGAGCTCCAGGCGGAGCTGCCCGAGGCCCTGCTGGCCGTGGGCACGACCGCTCCGGCGACCCGCCTGCTCGAGCGCGAGCACGTGCTGGCGCTGATGCCTTGGAACGCGGACATCAAGTGAGAGACCCGGCAGGAAGCGCCTCGCTGAGATCTGCGTCGTTGCGCCCCTGAGGGCTGCGTGCTAGAAAAGCACGTCTGCGTGTTTGGCGGCCCCGTCCGCCGAGGGAGAGCCCCGTGTCCAGCGACAGCCGCCCCGGCGCGCGTTCGATCGAGCACATGCTCTCCCGGGCGCACGCCTTCGCCGAGAAACTCCTGGCCGAGAACGGACGCCTTCGCAAGGCGCTCGCGACCTCGCACGCCTCTCTCGGCACGCCACAGGGCGCCGCTGCCGAAGAGACCCGTCAGCGCATCGAGGCCCTCGAGAACGAACTGACGGAGGCGCGCTCCCGTGTCCACTCCTTGGAGGCCGCCGGCTCGGCTCCCGGAGCGGGCGCCGAGCGCGCCGAACGCGTGGAGTCCGAGCTGGCCGAGCTGAGACGCCGCCACGCCGAACTCGAAGAGCAGAACAACAACCTGGCGAACCTCTACGTCGCCTCGTATCAGTTGCACTCCACCCTCGACTTCAAGGAGGTCGTCGCGATCGTCATGGAGATCGTGATCAATCTGATCGGGGCTGAGGTGTTCTGCATCATGCTCATCGACGGCAAGACCGACGAGCTGGCGGTCATCGCCGCGGAGGGCATGGAGCGCCAGCCGAGCACGCGCACGAAGGTCGGCGACGGCCTCATCGGCGGCACCGCCAAGAGCGGACGGGCCTACTACCGGGCCGAGGGCGAAACCGCCGATTCGGACTTCCTGCATCCGCTCGCGGTCATCCCCTTGAAGATCAAGGACCACGTGATCGGCGTGATCGCGGTGCACGGACTGCTTCCGCAGAAGGAGAAGTTCTCACCCGTCGACTACGAGCTCTTCGACATGCTCGCGGGTCACGCA